>NZ_LHCD01000013.1:0-135077 GCF_001262595.1 Methylobacterium sp. ARG-1 | reverse complement strand
TCGGGCAGGTCGATCACGAAGCAGGCCGCCACGATCTCGGCGCCGATCTTCTGCAGCAGATTCACCGCCGCCGTCGCGGTGCCGCCCGTGGCGATCAGGTCGTCGACCAGCAGAACCTTGTCGCCGGGCTTCACGGCGTCGACGTGGATCTCGATCTCGTCGGTGCCGTATTCGAGGGCGTAGGCCATCGAGACGGTCTTGTGGGGCAGCTTGCCTTTCTTACGGATCGGCACGAAGCCGCAGGACAGCTGGTGCGCGATGGCGCCGCCCAGGATGAAGCCCCGCGCCTCGATGCCGGCGACTTGGTCGATTCGCCCACCGGCATAGGGATGGACCAGCGCGTCCACCGCCCGCCGGAAGGCGCGCGGGTCGCTGAGCAGCGTGGTGATGTCGCGGAAGATGATGCCGGGCTTCGGGTAGTCGGGAATCGAGCGAATCGAGTCCTTCAGCGCGACGTGGCGGCGGGCTTCCATGGGTTCGGGCCTTCCGTGGGGGACGGCGCGCTTAAAGCAGATGCCCCGGTCCCTGACCAGTTTCGCGGGCTCCGGCGGCGATCAGGCCGCCTGCACCTTCTTGAGCAGGGCGAGGAGTTCCCGGTGCAGCACCTCGTTGCCGCAGGCGACCGAGCGGGCGGCGAGCGGCTCGGCCGCCCCGTCCGCCGAAGTGACGTAGCCGCCGGATTCGCGCACCAGGATGACGCCAGCGGCGAAATCGTAGGTCTGGAGGTCGCGCTCCCAGTAGCCGTCAAGGCGGCCGCAGGCGACGTAGGCCAAGTCCAGGGCCGCCGAGCCCATCCGCCTTGTGCCCCCGGCCACAGCCATCACGGCACCGAGTTCGCGCAGCAGGCGCGGATGGCTGCCGCGGCCGAGATAGGGCGTGCCGTAGCCGACCAGCGCGTCGGCCATGTCCTGCCGGCCCGAGACCCGGAGGCGGCGGTTGTTGAGATAGGCGCCCTTGCCGCGCTCGGCGACGAACAGCTCGTCCTTGATCGGGTCGAAGATCACGCCGGCCACGATCTGGCCCTCGCGCTCCAGCCCGACCGAGATCGCGAAGTGCGGCACGCCGTGCAGGAAGTTCGAGGTGCCGTCGAGCGGGTCGACGTGCCAGGTGTGGCTCTTGTCGGTGCCCTCGATGATGCCGTTCTCCTCCAGCACCAGGCTGTAGCCGGGACGGGCCTTCATCAAGGCGTCGCGCAGGGTCTCCTCGGCCTTCCGGTCCGCGGCCGAGACGAAGTCGCCCGGCCCCTTCCGCGAGACCTGAAGATTCTCGACCTCGCCGAAATCGCGGCGCAGGCCGCGGGCGGCCTTGCGCACGGCGTCGACCATCACGGTCATGAGCGGAGAGGAGATCATTTGTTCGCGACTTTTCGGGGATGGATGCTGGCACCGTGGTTATAGGCCGGCGCCGGAAAAGACGAGCCTGCCGGGGATGGGCAAGCCCGGCGGATCGTGGCGGGGGCTTCCGACGCAGGCCGATCGAAGCTGGCGCGCGCCATCCCCCCTCTGCGGGGGCGGGCGGCCCCTGCGGTAGCACGAGTCGGGAGAGGGGAGGCCGGTGTCCGGAAGCGGCGGAGTGGGCGAGACGGCGCAGCCTCATTAGGCACCGCCACTCCCCCGACCCGCGAGGGGGGCGGAGAGGCGCGCAAGGCCGGCCGCAGAAGACCTATTCCGCCGCCTCGACGAACACCGTCCCGGCGCGCGGCAGGTCCAGGGTCTCCCAGGTCTCGGCCAAAGCTGCGGCCAGGCGGGCGATGTGGGCCGCATCGTGGAACGGCGACGGGGTGATGCGCAGGCGCTCGGTGCCACGCGGGACCGTCGGGTAGTTGATCGGCTGGATGTAGATGGCGTGGCGCTCCAGCAGGTGGTCGGCCGCCGCCTTGCACAGCTCCGCATCCCCGACCATCACCGGCACGATATGCGTCTCGGTCTCCAGCACCGGCAGGCCGGCCTCGGTGAGCGCCGCCTTGGTGGCGGCGGCCTGGGCCTGATGCGCCTCGCGCTCGGTATTCGAGCGCTTGAGGTAGCGGACCGAGGCCCGGGCGGCCGCGGCCACGGCCGGCGGCAGCGCGGTGGTGAAGATGAAGCCAGGGGCGAAGCTGCGCACCGCGTCGCAGATCGCCGCCGAGGCGGTGATGTAGCCGCCGACGCAGCCGAAGCCCTTGGCGAGCGTCCCCTCGATCACGTCGACCCGGTGCATCACGCCGTCGCGCTCGGAGATGCCTCCGCCGCGGGGCCCGTAGAGGCCGACCGCGTGGACCTCGTCCAGGTAGGTCATCGCCCCGTAGGTGTCGGCGAGGTCGCAGATCTTGCCGATCGGCGCGATGTCGCCGTCCATCGAGTAGACCGACTCGAACACGATCAGCTTCGGCCGGTCGCCGGCCGCGCGGAGCAGCTCCTCGAGGTGCTGCAGATCGTTGTGGCGGAAGATCTTCTTGTCGCAGCCGGAATGGCGGACGCCCTCGATCATCGAGTTGTGGTTGAAGGCGTCGGACAGGATCAGGCAGTTCGGGATCAGCTTGGCGATCGTCGAGATGCCGGCCTGGTTCGAGACGTAGCCCGAGGTGAAGACGAGGCCGGCCTCCTTGCCGTGCAGGTCGGCGAGCTCGCGCTCGAGATCGACGAGCGGCGAGTTGTTGCCGGCGATGTTGCGCGTGCCGCCCGCGCCGACGCCGCAGCGCGCGGCGGTGTCGGTCATCGCGGAGACGACCTCCTTGTGCTGGCCCATGCCGAGATAATCGTTGGAGCACCACACGGTGATCTCGGTGGTCTTCCCGTCGGGCTTACGCCACTTGGCGGTGGGGAACCGGCCGGAGATCCGCTCGATATCGGCGAAGACGCGGTAGCGCCGCTCGCCGTGGAGCTGGTCCAGGGCGCCCCGGAAATACCGCTCGTAGCCAGAGCCGGCGCGCGTCGAGCCCGCTTGGGCGAGCATCGTGCTGGGCATCCGGGTGACGGTCATCGAGCGTCCTTCGCGTGTTCGGCCGTGCGGGCGGTGCCGGCACGGCACCCAAGTCCCGCGATCGAGGTACGGCCTCGGTCCAGTCCTTCGCGTGAGAGGCGCAAGATACGCGCGGATCTGGAACTGGTTCAAGGTAAGGTCCCGACATCTCTGCCCTGCGCCCGTTGAGAGGCCGGGACGAACCCGCTAGCCTCGCGGTCGCTCTCGACCCACCCGAACATGGCTCCAGATCCTTGAGCATCCCCGTATCTTGCTGCCGAATGGCCTGCCCTGGTGCGGGATGGCGCGCCTCAAGCCTGCGGCGACGAAGGGTCGCGCGATGAGCGAGACCAGGGATGCCCGCGCCGAGCGCCTGAAGGCGGCGCTTCGCGAGAATCTGCGGCGGCGCAAGGCCCAGGGTCGCGGCCGCGCCGAAACGGGGCCGTCGCCCGGGGTGGGAGAGTCCGAACCCAGGGAAACTGATTCTCGCGGTCCAGATTCCGACAAAACCGGTCTATAGGGTACGGCCAAGCCTGGGCGCCGCGGCGTCCACCAGGAGAACGGCCGGCCGCGCGCCAGGGAGGTGCGCCGCCCGAGGACACACGATGGACCGCATTCACATCACCGGCGGCGCGCCTCTCAACGGCGTGATCCCGATCTCGGGCGCCAAGAACGCGGCGTTGCCGCTGATGATCGCGAGCCTGCTCACCGGCGAGACGCTGGAGCTGATCAACGTCCCCCGCCTCGCCGACATCTCGGCGCTGACGCGGATCCTGGGCAATCACGGCGTCGACCACATGGTCGTCGGCAAGCGTCCCGGGCAGACCACCGAGACCGGCCAGACGATCCGCCTCACCGCCTCGAACGTCATCGATACCACCGCGCCCTACGACCTGGTCTCGACCATGCGGGCGAGCTTCTGGGTGGTGGCGCCCCTGCTCGCACGCTTCGGCGAGGCCAAGGTCTCGCTGCCGGGCGGCTGCGCGATCGGGACCCGGCCGGTGGACCTGCTGATCATGGCCCTGGAGAAGCTCGGGGCCGAGATCGAGATCGATGCCGGCTACGTGGTCGCCCGCACCAAGAACGGCCTGCGCGGGGCCGAGGTGAATTTCCCCAAGGTCACGGTCGGCGGCACGCATGTGGCCCTGATGGCGGCCTCGCTGGCCTACGGCACCACGGTGATCGAGAACGCCGCCCGGGAGCCCGAGGTGGTCGATCTGGCCGAATGCCTGAACAAGATGGGCGCCAAGATCCGCGGCGCGGGCACGCCCCGGATCGAGATCGAGGGCGTCGCCCGGCTGAACGGCGCGCGTCACGAGGTGCTGCCCGACCGGATCGAGACCGGCACCTACGCGATGGCGGTGGCGATGACCGGCGGCGACGTGATCCTCAAGGACACCCGAGCCGAATTGCTGCATTCGGCGCTCGACGTGCTGTCGACCACGGGGGCCGAGATTAGCCAGGTCGA
Organism: Methylobacterium sp. ARG-1; assembly: GCF_001262595.1. Lineage (NCBI taxonomy): Bacteria > Pseudomonadati > Pseudomonadota > Alphaproteobacteria > Hyphomicrobiales > Methylobacteriaceae > Methylobacterium > Methylobacterium sp. ARG-1. Next base: position 130,672 of record NZ_LHCD01000013.1, on the reverse strand, counting down.
GGGCGGGATCCGGGTGCGCCGCAACGGCGGCGGGATCGCGGCGGTGGACGTGACCACCGACCCGTTCCCGGGCTTCCCCACCGACCTCCAGGCGCAGTTCATGGCGCTGATGACGCTCGCCAAGGGCCAGTCGCATATCCGCGAGACGATCTTCGAGAACCGGTTCATGCACGTGCAGGAGTTGGCCCGCCTCGGCGCGAAGATCCGGCTCGAGGGCGACCTCGCCATCGTCGAGGGCGTCGAGCGCCTGAAGGGCGCGCCCGTGATGGCCACCGACCTGCGCGCCTCGGTCTCCCTGGTGATCGCCGGCCTCGCCGCCGAGGGCGAGACCCAGATCAACCGGGTCTATCACCTCGACCGCGGCTTCGAGGCGCTGGAAGCCAAGCTCGGGCGCTGCGGCGCACAGATCGAGCGGGTGCGGGCTTAGGGCTGGCATCTGCCCGTCGTCCTGCTGGCGGCGCCGTATCGTCTCGAGCACGACGCCGCCTGAGACGCCTCAGCCGCCGATCTGCCCGCGCTTGTACCCGAAACCGGGTATCTCGCAGCCGCAGGGCGCGTTGTACGGGGCGGGACGGGTCGGGCAATCGCCTCGGGCCGTGACGCAGATGCTGCCGCTGCGCCAGCGCCGGTCGTAGCGCGGCCGATCCCAATCGTCGTCCGGGGGCGGCGGGGGCGGGGGTGGGCGCCGACGCGGGCGGTCGTAATCGTCGTAGGGTGGCGGCGGCGGGGGCGGAGGCCGGCGGAGCCACTCGTCGTCCGGCGGCGGGGGTGGCGGCCGACGGCGGCGGTCGTACTCGAAGCGATCCGGCCCGGGGCGGCCGTAGATGTAGACATCCGCGTCCGGGCCAACCTGCGCGCGCACCGGGACAGGGAGCATTTGTGCCAGGGTCAGGGCGGCCAGGGCCGCGAGCGGGATCCGTTTCACCATCGTTGTCCTGCCTCGAATCGTCGCCTCTTCGTCCGGCCGCCCTTCTCGACGGAGCCCGGTCGGCCTCCTTTTGGGCGCGCTCGCTTGCGCCGAACCGGTGTCCGCTCTGGCGGCGAGCGCATGAGCGTGAATCGGATGAACCGCCGCCGAGACGGCGATCCCGGCCCCGGCCGTTGCCCGCGCCGGGTCTGACCGCTACCTACGGCCTGCCGCGAAGCCGCCGCCGTCGCACTCCGCCCGCGCCCCGCTATCCCCGAGGATCCTTTCATGGAGCTGCTCAAGCTCGCCGCCCTCGATACCGAGGACCTGACCGTGATCTCCGCGCACCTCCAGGACGCGATCCTGCGCCCGGAGGATCTGACCTACCTGGCGGGCGAGCAGCGCTTCCTGATGGTCGTGCGGCGCTTCGACTGGACGCCGGACGTCCCGCCGCGCCGGCGCCTGGCCGGGGTGCATTTTGAGCGCGTCCTGCGCGTGAAGACCCGCGGCCTGGCACCGGGCGACGCGATGCCGATGAGCCTGCTCGCCCTGACCTTCGAGGCGACCGACGCGCCGTCCGGCCATATCGACATGGTGTTCTCCGGCGGCGCCGCGGTCCGCCTGGAGGTCGAGTGCATCGAGGTCCGGATGAAGGATCTCGGCCCGGTCTGGGAGGCGGTCGCCCGCCCCGGCCACGCGATCGATCCCGAGATCGACGCCATCCCCGCCCCCGGCCCGGCGGCCTGAGACAGACGAAAGACATCCGATGGTCCGGCTCGACAGCCAAGCTCCGAACTTCGCCGCCGATTTCGCGCGGCTGCTCACCGCCAAGCGCGAGATCGCCGAGGATGTCGACGAGGCGGTCCGTGGCATCATCCACGAGGTCGTGACCCGCGGCGACGCCGCCCTGGTAGAATTCACCCGGCGCTTCGACCGGCTGGGTGCGGAGTTTTCCGCCGACGCGCTGCGGATCACCGAGGCTGAGATCGACGCGGCCGTGGCGGCCTGCCCGGCCGAGGCGCTGGACGCCCTGCGCCTGGCCGCGGAGCGGATCGAGGCGTTCCACGCGCAGCAGAAGCCGCAGGATTACCGAGCGACGGACGCGCTCGGCGTGACGTCCGGCTGGCGCTGGACCGCGCTGGAATCGGTCGGCCTCTACGTGCCGGGCGGGACGGCGAGCTATCCCTCCTCGGTGCTGATGAACGCCGTGCCGGCCCGGGTCGCGGGGGTGCCGCGGATCGTCATGGTGGTGCCGACGCCCGACAACACCCTCAACCCCCTGGTGCTGGCCGCCGCCCGGCTCTCCGGGGTCCACGAGGTCTACCGGGTCGGCGGCGCCCAGGCGGTCGCGGCCCTGGCCTACGGCACCGCCAGCATCGCGCCGGTGGCGAAGGTGGTCGGCCCCGGGAATGCCTGGGTGGCCGCGGCCAAGCGCCGGGTGTTCGGCCAGGTCGGGATCGACATGATCGCCGGCCCCTCCGAGGTGCTGATCCTGGCCGACGGCCACGCCAATCCGGACTGGATCGCCGCCGATCTCCTGGCCCAGGCCGAGCACGACACCGCTGCCCAATCGGTGCTGATCACCGACAGCGCCGCGCTGGCCGAGGCGGCGGAAGCCGCCGTCGAGCGTGCGCTCACCACCCTGCCCCGGGCCGAGATCGCCCGGGCGAGCTGGCGCGATTACGGCGCGATCATCCGGGTGCGGGATTTCGACGAGGCGGTACCGCTGGTCGACCGGCTCGCCCCCGAGCACCTGGAGATCGAGACCCAGGATGCCGAGGCGCTCGCGGGCAAGATCCGCAACGCCGGGGCGATCTTCCTGGGGTCGCACACGCCGGAGGCGATCGGCGACTATGTCGGCGGCCCGAACCACGTGCTGCCCACCGCCCGCTCGGCCCGGTTCTCCTCGGGCCTCGGCGTCCTGGACTTCATGAAGCGGACGACGATTCTGGCCTGCACCCCGGAGAGCTTGCGGGCGCTGGGCCCGGCGGCGATAACGCTCGGCCGGTCGGAGGGTCTGGAGGGGCACGCCCGCTCCGTTGCGATCCGGTTGAACCTGTGAGGGTGTGGGGATGGCCGAGAAGCAGCGCGGGCCGAACCGCCTCGCCAAGGTAAGCCTGGACGAAGCGTCCATCGCCCGCGGCAACCCGGATCAGGAGCACGAGCGGGCGATCGCCCTGTTCGACATCCTGGAGGACAATTCCTTCACCATCCCGGGCCGGGAGGGGCCCTACGCGCTGACGCTGGGCTTGGTCGAGAACAAGCTGTCCTTCGCGATCAGCACGGTGGACGGCGAGCCGGTGATGACGCACCTCCTGTCGCTGACGCCGTTCCGACGGGTGATCCGCGACTACGAAATGATCTGCGAGAGCTACTACAACGCGATCCGCACCGCCTCGCCGTCGCAGATCGAGGCGATCGACATGGGCCGGCGCGGCCTGCACAACGAGGCGTCCGAGACGCTCAAGCAGCGCCTCGACGGCAAGGTCGATCTCGACCACGACACGGCGCGCCGCCTCTTCACCCTGATCTTCGCCCTGCACTGGAAAGGCTAGGGCGCCCTCCGGCCCCGAGCGGCGATGGCTGAGCCCTTTCCCGAGACCACCCCGAAGAAGCGGCGGGTGCAGTCGGTCCTGTTCATGTGCAACTACAACGCCGTGCGCTCGGCCGCGGCCGAGGCGATCGCGCGGGCCTATTTCGGCAAGTCGACCTACGTCCAGTCGGCCGGCGTCCGCTCGGGCGAGCCCACCGACCCATTCATGATCGCGGCCCTCGACGAGGTCGGCATCGACGCGAGCCGGCACCGCCCCCGCACCGTCGAGCAGCTGGAGGATTGGGAGGGGCTGAACTTCGACCTAATCATCACGCTCTCTCCGGAGGCCCACCACCGCGCCCTCGATCTGACCCACACGATCGCGGCCGATGTCGAGTATTGGCCGACGCCGGACCCGACGCTGCTGCAGGACGCCTCCCGCGAGCAGCGCCTGGAGGCCTACCGGGACGTGCGCGACGGGCTCACCCGGCGGATCAAGGCCCGGCTGAAAACGTAGCCGCGACGCGCTCCACCCGGGACAGAAGGCAGCCGGGCCGCGCGGTGTGGACGTTGACGAAGGCCGTGCGGGGATCGTCCAGGGCGCGCAGCAGCGGCGCATCGACCTCCGCGCCGGGACAGACATGGCCGAGGTCGTACAGGCAGAGATCCTCCGCATCGTAGGCCCGGACCGACACCAGGGTGTTGGCGCGGATGATCGGGGCGACGACGTCCGCCGCCTCGAAGCCCGGGCAGGCCTGGGCGTGCAGGAAGATCGGGCTCGGGGTCCAGTAGATGCCGCGCGGGCGCCCGAGATCGTAGGAGCCCAGCAGCATCGGCGCGCCCGGTTCGGCGCAGAGCAGGCAGCGTCGGCACGGAAATCCGCCCGCACCGGTCGCCGTTACCCGCCGCAGCGGGTTGTCGAAATCGTCGCGTCCGGTGCGGCGGAAACGGTCGGCGACGGCGGCGTCGATCGGGATGCAGCGATATCGGGTCATGGATCTCTCCGGGGGCCCGAAACCGTGCCGTCCAGCCGGCCGGAAAACGTCCCGTTCCTTGCTGCCGAGTCCCGGTTTCCCGACCCGTCGGAGGCCTGAGCCGTGCCGCCTCGTCGGCCAAAACATTTCGCCAGCGAATGTAACCGGCCCGTGAATCCGCTGTCCGCGGCAAGTTCCTCACGCCCACAAATTTCTATATCTTTTGAGGCCGTCAATCGTTCCGGAAAAATTCGATGTTCAAGGCGCGATTTCTTGCAGTATCCGCCTGCGCCGGCATCTTATCCTGCGCGCCGGCGACAGCACAATGGAGCCCCTTCGGAGGCTTATTGAATGTCGCGGTCACCCAAAACTGCGCATTGACCTCGGGAAATATCGCCACGGCCACGAGAGATGGCATGTTCCTGTGCCCGGCACGAGCGGAGCTGGTCGATTCTCAGGTCAAGGACGCGAGCCACTTTTACGTCGTCCATGAATACGGTCTTCTGGCCATCAGGATGAACTCGGATAAGCTGGCGGATTGCTGGGCGGCGCATCAGCTCGCTGGCGCGCCCAACGGGCCGCACTACGTCAAGCAGTGGATCACGCACTGGAGCAATTACGGCATGACACGCCCGACGCTCGGCACGCCGGCGCAGAGGATCGCCAATGTGCGGGCCTGCTGCGCCTGCGGGATCTAGGTGTCACGCGTGATCGGGTTGCGGCCGTCTGTATAAGCCCGTTGCGTCGCCTGAAGCGTGGGCGCGCCTCGGCGGCTCACCCCCGGCTGCTGACCAGCCACGCCCGGATGCGGCCGGCAAGCATGGGCCGGGCGCGGGCGACGTCGTCATCGTCCAGGAGCGGGGAGCGCGCCAGGGCCGCGAGATAGGCCTCCTCGGCAGCGCGGCAGGCGCGGAACGCAGCATCCGCGGCGGGATCGGGATCCGTGAGCGTCGCCTGAATTCGGAAGTTGCGGCTGAGGCATTCGCGCCAGCTGCCGTGGCGCATCTCGGTTTCGCTGCCGGCGCGGGCAGGCCCGGTGACGAGCAGCAGCGCCGCGAGCAGGGCAGACAATACGAAGGTGGCTGGCGACATGGATCGGGCACTCGGTCCAGCGGCAGAGTGGCGTCCACAGGGTTAGCGAAGGGTTAAGTGAACACCGCAATACCGGTTCAGATCACGAGCCCGCAGGCCCCCGACACGTGAATCTCCGGCGCCCGAGCGGCGCGGCCGATGCGATCAGCGGTTGGCGGTGGTGACCGGCGAGGTGACGCCGCCGAGGGAAACCCAGGCCGTGGCGTCCTGGCTCTCGCGCTTGATGAACACGTAGCCGGTCTTGTGCCACGGCACGATCGCGTTGGTCTTGTTGTCGAGGACCATATCGCCGCGATCGGTGATCAGGGTCAGCACCGCGTGGCCCTCGCCCTTCTCGTCGATGACCACGGTCATCCGCATCGCCCGCCGGGGCAGGCCGGCCTCGGCCAGCAGGTGGCGCTTGAGCAGCTGGAAATCCTCGCAATCGCCGATGCCGTCCTCGGCGAGGTCCCAGCGGTCGGCGACGTGGAGATGCTCCATGTCGGTCTTCGGCTCGACCGACTTGTTCACCCGACGGTTGACCGAGACGATCGTCGCCCAGATCGCCGGAGTCAGGCTGATGCGGGCCGGCTCGCTCCGGTCGACCGTGCATTCGGCCGCGTAGGCCTGGCAGAACGTCACCCAGGCCGCGATCGGGCGGGCGCCGCCCTGGGGCTCGGCCCCGAGCTGGGGGGACGGCAGGCTCGCGAAGGTCTGCGCCTGACCGGCATTGGCGCCGAGCCCGGCAAAGCACAGGGCAGCCCAGGCGAACCCGGCCAGAACGCGACGGCGGCGGGAAACCCGACGCGGCGCAGAGCTGGCGACCGAACCCTGCACCTTGGAAGCCGCGAACCGCATCGCCGTGACCCAACCGTTAAGCTCTCGTTAACGAAAGCTCTCACGCCGGGGGGGCCGGCGGCAATCGGCGGCTTAACAAAAGGTTAATGCTGTGCGCAACGCGGATGGCGCGGGATTTTAACGGGCTGTGGCGCCGGCGCTCTCCGGGGTTTCACCGACGCGCAAAATCGTGAACGTTCTCAACGCTGATCCGGTCGTGCGGCCGCTGTCACCCGGGTGCCGCATCCGCGAAAATCTGTGGGCGGCCGGCGACCGACGCCTGCAAGGGTATGCACGGAGATCTGCCCAAGCGCGGGTTTGGTGGTCCCGGCGACGAGGGCGGGCAGGTGAGAGTCGCCCCGACCGGCCCGCGAGGGAGGGGTGGAGCGATCCGTTCGCGGCAACCGGATCCGTAGCCCGGCGCGCGACCACGGGGCGTCACCGATGGCGCATGCACCGCCATCCATAGCGCAGGGGGCGCGGCGGGACTCAGCCGGATTCCTTGGAAGCGGCGAGCAGCGTCCGAAATCAGGGCCCGACCGAGCCAGCCTGCCGTGCCGCCAGACGCGAGAAATCCACCCGATGACCTGGCGTATCGCGAGGATTGCTTGGGCCCGCGCCGGGAACATCGCCACGGGAGCGGTCGGCGTTGCGTGCGGGGTCGGCCGTGCTAAGTCGCGATCGCTTGACAGCCGGTAAGGAGTGTCCGTGCGCGCGACCGCCCCTCTCATCCTCACCCTGTTCTTCGCCCTGATGCCCCGCCCTGCGCTTTCGGCGCCGGACGAGGCCGTCTACGCGGCGGTGAAGGCCCAGAACGACCCGTATCGCGAGACGCTGAAGGGGTTGGTCGACGTCGATTCCGGCACCGGCCAGGTGCCAGGCCTCGGAAAAGTCGAGGCGACCCTGCGGGGGCGGCTCGAGGCGCTGGGCTTCTCGGTGGAGGCCCGCCCCGCGCCGGCGCTGGGCGGCAACACCCTGGTCGCGACCAAGCCGGGCAAAGGCCAGCGCCGGATCATGATGCTGGTGCATTACGACACCGTGTTCGGCGAGGGCGACGCCGCCAAGCGGCCGTACACCGAGCGCGACGGCCGCGCCTACGGTCCGGGCGTCGCCGACGCGAAGGGCGGCGTGGCGATGGTCCTGCACACCGTGGCCGCGTTGAACGCCCTGCATTTCGACGGCTACGGCACCCTCACGGTCGTGTTCAATCCCGACGAGGAGCGCGGATCGCCCGGCTCCCGGGCCGAGATCGGCAAGGTCGCGCGCGGGCAGGACGTCGTCCTCTCGTTCGAACCCTCCTTCGATGAGGCGGGCGTGGATGCCGTCACGGTGGCGACCAAGGGCATCAACTACGCGAGCCTGACGGTGAAGGGGCGCGCCTCGCATGCCGGCGGGGCGCCGGAAGCCGGGCGCAACGCCGTCGTGGAGATCGCCCACCAGATCCTGCAGCTCCAGGATCTGGGCGACGCCGACAAGGGCACGAGCCTGCACTGGACCACCGTCCAGGGCGGCACGAAGCCGAACATCATCCCCGACGCGGCGAAGGCGGAGGGCGACATGCGCTACTTCGTGCCGAGCGAGTATGACCGCGTCTTGGCCCAGGCCCGGACAATCATCGAGCGGCACCGCGTGCCTGACACCGAGGTGCGCTTCGACCTCGCCAAGGGCCGGCCGCCGCTGCCGCGCAACTCGGCCACGCAGGACCTCGGCGCGCGTGCCCGCGCGATCTACGCGGAGCTGGGCGCCGATCTGAAGCTCGCCGAGATCGGGGGCGGCACGGATGCGGGCTACGCCTTCCAGCCGGACAGCCCGGGCAAGCCGGCGATCCTGGAATCCCTCGGCATCGTCGGCGGACGCTACCACAGCGCCGACGAGTTCGCGGTCCTGGCGAGCATCACACCCCGTCTCTATCTCGCCACCCGGCTCGTCATGGAGGCGTCGAAGGCGGACGGGACCAAGTAGGCCTCTGTCTCGCTCCTGACTTGAGCGCGCCCGCCGCCGAAGCGGGCGCCGGTCCGACAGGGGGGTCCGATCAGATCCGCCGATCGGAATGGAGGCCCTGCAGCGGACATTCGCCCTCGGCATTGTCCCGGCCAGGGCGCCCCACGACGTCCCGTTGCGCAGATCGGTTGTGCACGACATACTCCCATCAAGACTCTGAAGAGCGCGCGGAAAGTGCGCCGAGGGGACACCAGGGGATGGAACGTGGCTCAAGGATCGGGAGTGCGCCGCCATCTGTGCGGCATCTGGACCGCCTGGTCGGAGGCGGCATCGCCGGACGACGCGGTCAGTGAGGTCGCACGGGCGATCGGCACCCCTTCCCTGTCCCAGGTCGTCGCGTTCTTCTCGGCCGATTACGATCCCGAGATCCTGGCCGCCGCCCTGGAGGCCCGGTTTCCGGGCGTGCCGGTCGCGGGCTGCTCGATGTCGGGCGGCATCGCGCCTTCCGGCGGCCTCGACCGGGGCCTCGTGGTCATCGCGTTCCCGGCCGAACGCTTCCGCATCGTCTCGACCGTGCTCGCCGCCATCGACCAGCTCGATGTCGAGCGCACCGCCTCTTCCGTGCGCGCCCTGCGCCGGACTCTCGATCCCCCCGGCGCCTGCCGCGAGACTGAGGCGCCAGCGACCGGCGGCCGCTTCGCGCTGTCGCTGATCGACGGGCTCGCCAACGCGGAGGAGACCGTCGTCTCGGCCATCGCCTGGGCCCTCGACGGCATCCCGATCGTCGGCGGCTCGGCCGGTGACGATTTGCGCTTCCGCGACGCGGTGCTGCTGCATGGCGGCCGGATCCACCGCAAGGCGGCGGTGCTGGTGCTGGTCGAGACCGATTGGCCGTTCGAGATCTTCAAGAGCGACAACTTCGAGCCGACCCAGTCCAAGTTCGTGGTCACCGCCTCGGACAGCGAGCGCCGCACCGTCCATGAGCTCAACGCCGAGCCGGCGGCGCGGGAATACGCGATGGCGATCGGCCTCGACCCCGAGGGCCTGTCGCCGATGAGCTTCGCGGCCTACCCGCTCGCCGTGAAGGTCGGGGGCGAATATTTCTGCCGCTCGATCCGCCGCGTGGACCCGGACGGGTCGCTGAGCTTCTTCTGCGCCATCGACGAGGGCGTGGTGCTGACACTGGCCGAGCCGCGCGACATCGTCGCCTCCACCCGGGCCGAGCTGACGCGGCTCGACACAGCGTTGGGCGGCGTCGACCTGATCATCGGCTTCGAATGCGTGCTGCGCCGGCTCGATGCCGAGAGCCGTCAGGTGGGCCACGGCATCGCCGACCTCTACCGGCGCTACAACGTCGTCGGCTTCGAGACCTTCGGCGAGCAGTACCGGGCCATGCACCTGAATCAGACGTTCACCGGCATCGCCATCGGCAAGGGGCTGAAGGCGCGCGACGGCGCCGGCGACGCCTTGGCCGCGTCATGACCCTGCACCCGTCCGGGCTCGAGACCGACGCGTCCCTGCGCCGGCGGATCGAGAAGCTGGAGCGGATCAACGCCGCGCTGATGTCCCATGTCGAGCGCAGCATGGATCAGCGCGGCAGCGCCTACTCGCTGTTCCAGACCGCGATCATGCTGGAGGGGCGCGTCCGCACCCGCACGGAGGAGCTGACCGGGCTGATGCACCGCCTGGAGCGCTCGAACGCGGCGCTGGCGGCGGCCAAGGAGGAGGCCGAGACGGCCAACCGCTCCAAGACCCGCTTCCTGGCGGCGGCGAGCCACGACCTGCTGCAGCCCGTCAACGCCGCCCGCCTGTCGATCTCGGCGCTCGACGACCTGCCGCTGCCGCCCGAAGCGCGCGCCATCACGGGCCAGGTCGAGCGGGGTCTCCAGACCATCGAGGACCTGATCAAGACGCTCCTGGACATCTCCAAGCTCGATGCCGGTATCGTCCGGCCGCAGTTGCAGGCGGTCTTCCTGCCCGACCTGCTGGCCGAGCTGGCGGAGAGCTTCAAGCCCTTCGCCGAGCGCAAGGGCCTGCGGCTCGCGGTACGCTGCCCGGAGCTGACCGTCACCAGCGACGTGATGCTGCTTCAGCGCATCCTCCAGAACCTAATTTCGAATGCCATTCGCTACACCGCCACCGGCGGCATCGTATTGGCGGCGCGCCGGCGCGCCGGCGGGGTGCGGATCGACGTGACCGATACCGGCTGCGGCATCGCCGCCGAGGAGCGCGACCTGGTCTTCGAGGAGTTCTTCCGGGGCGGTGTCCGGACGAGCAGCGCGGAGGAGCCGGGCCTCGGCCTCGGCCTGTCGATCGTCCGCCGAATGGCCCAGGCGCTCGACCATCCCCTCACCCTCGCATCCCGGCCCGGCCACGGGACCCGGGTGACGCTGGGCCTGCCGATGAGCTCGGTCCCCGCTGCCGCGGCGCCCCCGGTGCCGGTGGCGACCCGGCTCTCGGGCGCCCATGTCCTCGTGGTCGAGAATGACGCCGCCACGGCCGACGCCATGGCGCGCCTGCTGCAGAATTGGGATGCCCGGGTCTCGACGTTCCGCGATCTCGCCGGCGTGCGCGGGGCGATCGAGGCCGGGGCCACGCTGCCCGACATCCTGGTGCTGGACTACCATCTCGACGACGGCATTTGCGGGCTCGACGTGGCCGCCTATCTGCGCGGCCGCTCTGCGCGTCCGCTCCCCGCGATCGTCACCACCGCCGACCATTCCGAAGCGATCGAGGCGCGGGTGGCGGAAGCCGGCGCCGAGCTGGTCCACAAGCCGGTCAAGCCCGCCCAGCTCCGCTCATTGCTCACCTACATGCTGGCCTGACGAACAATCCCGCCCGCGCCGTGACATAGGACACGCTGCAGCCCTCGACGCTGTGCCGCGGCTGCGCGAGAGGGAACCGGCATCCGCGGTGCATCTGCACCCGGGTTTCCCCACGCAATCGACGTCGCCGGCCCTCCGGGACGCCGCAGGAGCGCGCGTATGGCGCAGGTCCCGGCCGGTACAGGCGTCCCCGCCCAGCACGACGGCCTGCCGCCGCGGGAGCGGGTCCTGGCGATGGCGGCGATCGGGCTGGCCATGACCATGGCGGTGCTCGACGGGGCGATCGTCAACGTGGCCCTGCCCGTGATGGCCAAGGACCTCGCGGTGAAGCCCGCCGACGCGATCTTCGTGGTCAACGCCTACCAGATCGCCGTGACGGCGAGCCTCCTGCCCTTCGCGTCGCTCGGCGACATCTTCGGCTTCCGCCGGGTCTACCTGCCGGGGCTCGCTCTGTTCGTGGCGGCCTCGCTCGCCTGCGCGCTGGCCCCGAGCCTGCCGCTCCTAATCGTCGGGCGGATCGTCCAGGGGCTCGGCGCCGCGGCGATCATGAGCGTGAATATCGGCTTCGTCCGGTTCATCTACCCGCACCGCATGATCGGCCAGGGGGTCGCCAACGTCGCCCTGGTGGTGGCGGTGGCCTCGGCGGCGGGGCCGACCGTGGCGGCGGCGATCCTGTCGGTGGCGAGCTGGCCCTGGCTGTTCCTGGTCAACGTCCCGGTGGGGCTGCTCGCCCTGGCCGTGGCCACGCGCACCCTGCCGGCGACCCCGGCGAGCGGGCGGCGCTTCGACCTAGTGAGCGCGGTCCTCAACGCGCTGACCTTCGGCCTGCTGATCATCGGCATCGACGGGCTCGGCGACCCCGAGGGCCAGGCGATCGCCGTGGCCGAGCTCGTCGGCGCCCTGGTGATCGGCACGGTCTTCGTGCGCCGCCAGATCCGGCTGCCCGCCCCGCTCCTGCCGGTGGACCTGCTGCGGATCCCCGCCTTCGCCCTGTCGATGGCGACCTCGGTGGCCTCGTTCTGCGCCCAGATGGTGTCCTACGTCGCGCTGCCGTTCTACTTCCAGGACGTGCTGCACCTTTCCAGCACCCAGACCGGCTTCCTGCTCACCCCCTGGCCGATCGCGGTGGCCGCGATGGCGCCGATCTCGGGGCGCCTGGCCGACCGCTACCCGCCGGGGCTGTTGGGCGGCATCGGGTTGGCGATGCTGGCCGCCGGCCTCGTCTGCGTGACGCTCCTGCCCGAGGCGCCCGCCACCATCGACATCGTCTGGCGCCTGACCCTGTGCGGGCTCGGCTTCGGCCTGTTCCAATCGCCCAACAACAAGGTGATCGTCACCTCGGCGCCGCGGGAGCGCGCCGGCGGGGCCAGCGGGATGCAATCGACGGCCCGGCTCACCGGACAATCGCTCGGCGCCGCCCTCGTGGCGGTGATCTTCGGACTGACCCATGGGCTGGGCGCCGAACGGGCCGTCACCTGGTCACTCGTCTGCGCGGTGGCGCTCGCCACGATCGGCGGCTGCGCCAGCGTCCTGCGGCGGGGTAAGGGCGGTTAGGCGGGCCCGGCATGCCACCGACCGGCCCGGCGCGCGTTGGCCGGAGATCCACAATCCCGCGTTCCCAGCTCCGGAGTCTCCGTCCATGGATCTCGACCTCACCGGCAAGAAGGCCCTCGTCACCGGCTCGACCGGCGGCATCGGCTACGCCATCGCCAAGGAACTCTGCGCCCTCGGCGCCGAGGTCGGCATCAACGGCCGTACCGCCGAGCGCGTCGAGGCCGCGCTGACCAGGCTGCACGGCGAGACCAAGGCCGGCCGGGTCTTCGCGGCGCCGGCCGACGTCGCCACCGTCGAGGGGGTCGAGGCCCTCACCCGGGCGCTGCCGGCGGTGGACATCTTGGTCAACAACACCGGGATCTTCGAGCCGAAGCCGTTCTTCGAGATCCCGGACGCGGATTGGCAGCGCTTCTACGACGTGAACGTGATGAGCGGCGTGCGCCTGTCCCGCGCCTACGCGCCGGCCATGGCCGAGCGCGGCTGGGGCCGCGTGATCTTCATCTCGAGCGAGTCCGGCATCAACACGCCGACCGAGATGGTCCATTACGGGATGACCAAGACCGCGCAGCTCGCGATCTCCCGCGGCCTCGCCCAGACGGTCGCCGGCACCGGCGTGACGGTCAACAGCGTGCTGCCCGGGCCGACCCTGTCGGAGGGCGTCGCGGAATTCATGACGCAGATGGCTGGCGGGGCGGCGGATGCCGATCTCGACGCGATGGGCCGGGCCTTCGTGGCCGAGCATCGCCCGTCGTCGCTGATCAAGCGTCTCGCGACGGTGGAGGAGGTGGCGAGCCTCGTCGCCTATCTCTGCAGCCCAGCAGCGAGCGCCACGACGGGCGCTGCGCTGCGGGTGGATGGCGGTGTCCTGCAAGGCCTCGCGTAGACCGCCTCGGGCGAAACGGTCATCGGCTCGGGGCCGTCCGGCCCCGTTTGATCGCGCGCCACCGGTCCGGCGTAAGCGCCGGACACGGGCTCAGCCGATCAAGACTTCAGGTGAGCCGCAAGATGCTTGTTCATCTCGAACATGGAGCACTTGTCCTTACCGAAGACCTTCTTGAGCTTGTCGTCGGCGAGGATCTCGCGCTTGTTCTCGGGGTTCTGCAGGTTGTGCTTCTTGATGTAGTCCCACACCTTGCTGACCACCTCGCCGCGAGGCAGCGGGTTGGTGCCGACGATCGCGCCGAGATCCGCCGACGGCTTCAGCGGCTGCTGCAGGGCGTTCGGCTTCGCACCGGCGGCCTTGGTGGCGGCAGGCTTGGCAGCCTTCGCGGGCGCGGCCTTGGCGGCCTTCGGCTCGTCAGCCTTCGTGGTCTTGGCCGCCTTCGGCGCAGCCTTCTCGGTCTTCGTGGCCATAAACTTCCTCCGGTTCTCGGGCCGCAGGCCGGGGCATGAGCGCCCCACGGCCGAGCCAGCATAGCAGCAACTAAGCGGTGCTGCCGCCGTTCCAAGGGGAAATCGCCTTCGCGGGGCCCTCATCCACAGGGCAGGCGCCGAAATCCACACCGGAACCGGCCGATCTGCACCGCCGCGCAGAACATTCCGTCGGCCTTGCCCGCGCGAAACCTGATCTTAACGGTGGCGCGCGAGAAATACAGTCATGTTTACCCCGGTCCTCGCGCTCGCGCTGTTGCTCGCCACCGGGCTCGTGCTCGGTCTTGGTCTGAGTGTCCGAGCCGAACCGACCGCGCCTGGCCTGGAGCCGCCCCGCGGGCTGGTCTGAAAGCGTCCGGGATTGCCGCGCCGCGCCGTCCGGTGCATCTGCCCACGCGCATGATCGATCCCATCACCTCCACCACCCTGGAAAGCACCGCTCACGTCGTCCAGGTGGCGCTGAGCCCGGTCTTCCTGCTGTCGGGCCTGGCGACGCTGCTCAACGTGTTCGGCGCCCGGCTCGCCCGCGTCGCCGATCAGGCCGAGCGCGTCTCGACGCTGCTGGCCGGGGCCGGCGAGGCCGAGCGTATCGTCCTGGGCCAGCGCCTCGACCGGCTGCACACGCGCTCGCTCGCGCTGGACGCGGCGGTGTTCCTGGCCGCCCTTGGGGGCGTGGCGACCTGCGGCTCCGTGCTGACACTGTTCGTCGGCGCCCTGCGCGACAGCACCGTGGCGAGCCTGCTGTTCGGGCTGTTCGGGGCCGCGATCCTGTGCACGCTCTGCGCGCTCATCGCGTTCGGCTTCGAGATGCTTCTGGCGAGCCGCTCGGTGCGGGACCGGGTCAACCAGCGCCGGGCCAATGCCGGGATGCTCGCGGATCTTTAGGGGGACCGGAACCCGCTCCCGCCCCGGCGTTTAGACACCAGGGCCGGGGGAACGTCCGGCCCGGTCTGCGTAACCCGGGAGTCACCATGCCGACGGATCTGCCCACCGAGCGCACCGTGAGAAAGACGGGCACCCTGGAGCTCGATCCCACCGGCGAGGGCATCGCCATCGACGAGACCGCCCGCCTGATCGCCTCGAACAAGGTCGAGGGCACCGCCGTCTACGACCGCGAGGGGAAGCACCTCGGGGCCGTGTACAACTTCATGGTGGATAAGGTCACCGGCCAAGTCGCCTACGCGGTCCTGGCCTTCGGCGGCTTCCTCGGCCTCGGCGAGAACCATCACCCCCTGCCCTGGAAGGCGTTGACCTACAGCACCGAGCTCGGCGGCTACGTGGTCGACATCGATCCGGGCAATCTCGCCGGCGCCCCGAGCCACGGCCCGGGCGAGGACGCCTTCGCCGACCCGAACTACCGAGGGAAGATCGAGGATTATTACGGGGTGCGCGCGCCGACGCTGTGAGCCGGGTGGCGCGGGCCACCGGCGCGACCTCTCAGCAGATGCCGGGACGTTCATACATCGCTGCCGGATGAGCGCTGCGGTGATCCCCGAGCGCCCCCCCCCTCTGCGGGGTAGGGAAAGCGCCGCCGGCTTGCCCGCCCCGCGCCCGTCCTTAGAACTTCCCGCCGAGGCCGACGCTGCCGCCGGGCGAGAGCATCGGGCCCATCGAGCTGCTGCCGGAGCCGCTCGACGCGTTGCCGCCCTCGATATCCTCGCGCCGGATCCGACGCTCGGCGGCGCTGGCCGATTGCGTCGCGCCGCCGGCGCTCCTGGGGATCGCGAGCTGCTTCGTCGGCGTGGTCTGGAGCGGCTGGCCGTCGGGATCGACCGCGGCGTTGCGCGGCTCGCGGTTGGGCAGGGACCCGCGCAGCGACGGCGGCAGCCCGACATCCGAGGCCGGCATCACGCCGCCCCCGCCGCCGAGCGCCTGACAGCCGGCCACCAGGCCGACCAGGGCGGCGCCGAGCGCGAGGCTGCGCGCCGCAGCGCATCCCGACGAGGTGAGGGTCGACATCGTGTAGTCCTCGCAAGGGGCCGCAGGGGTCTGCGCGGCTCGCATGGGTTTCTGGTCCGCTGTCTACGCTGGGGTTGCGGCGAAAACCAGACACCCCCTCCGCGGCGCGGAACTTGCGGCCCGGCCGCGACGATCCATAACTTCGCCCAGGTCCTGCGACAGTGTGCTCTCCGCAGGCGGGGTCGCGCCGGCGGCGGGCCCGAATCCGGCCGATACGGTCGCGGTCGTGCCGGCGCGTCGGCTCGGCCCGGCCCTTCCTCAGAGGATGTAGCGTGTTCAGAACCTCCCGGATGATCGCGGCCGTGACGCTCGCCCTGTGGGCGTCCGGCGTTGCGGCGCAGGCCCCGTCCAGCCCGGGCGATGGTGCATCCGGCCAAGCCCCGCCCCAGACCTCGCCGCCGAGCCCGCCCGCCGCGCCGCCGGCCCCGGGCGCGACCACGGGAACCGCGCCCGCGACGCCCCCCGCCCCCGCCATGCCGGCGGCCCCGGCGAACGCCGCGCAGCAACAGCAGCAGGGGACCCCGGCGACGGTCCTCGACACCCAGGATTACGAGAGCCTGCTCGGCCGCAGCGTGCGCAGTGCCGGCGGCGACGAACTGGGTCGCGTCATCGACATCATCATCGACAAGGACGGACATCCCCGGGCGGCGATCATCGATTTCGGCGGCTTCCTCGGCGTCGGCACCCGCAAGATCGCCGTGGATTGGCGCGCCCTGCGCTTCACCGCCGACGGCAACAAGGAGCGCAAGCTCTCGGTCGCGCTGACCCGCAACCAGGTCCGCGTGTCGCCCGAATACAAGGCCGGCGAGCCGATCGTCGTGCTCGGCCCGGCGAGCCCGGCCGCGCCCCCGCCCGACGGCGACCAGGCGACGAGTGCGGCGCCGCCCGCCGGCCCCGCCGCGCCCGCGCCGACGGCCGCCGCCCCGGCCGCTCCGCCGACGGCGCCCGCCGCGACCGCGCCCTCCGCGCCGGCGCCGGCCGCGCCGCCCCCCGCCACCCCGCCTGAAAAGGCCCCGGACAAGTGACGGTGGCCCGATTGAAGGCCAGACCCGCCGTTTCCCCCCGCGAGCGCGAGGTGTCCCGTCAGGACCCGCGGTCGCGGCCCGTCCGCCGGAAGGATCAGTCGGCCGAGGTCGCGCGCGAGCCGTCGCGAACGGCCGCGGAGGCGGTGCCGGTGGACCGAACGGTGTCGGCGGTGAGCCGCCACGGGCTCGACGCCTTCGCGTTCTTCGTGGCCAACCTGCAGACCGGGTTCGGGCCGTTCCTGGCCGTCTACTTCTCGCAGGCGAAGTGGACCCAATCCGATATCGGCTTCGCCCTCACCGTGGGCAGCCTCGTCGCCCTGCTCGGGCAGGTGCCCGGCGGCGCCTTCGTGGACGTGGTGCGCTCGAAGCGCTTCGCCGCCGCGGTGGCGGTGATCGGCATCTCGGGCAGCGCCTTCGCGCTGGCGGTCTGGCCGAGCTTCCCGGTGGTGCTGCTGGCGATGGCGGTCCATTCGGGCGCGAGCTGCGTGCTGACCCCGGCGATCGCGGCGATCAGCATCGGGCTGGTCGGCCGGGCCCGGGCGGGCGAGCGCCTCGGCCGCAACGCGAGCTTCGCGGCGGTCGGCAACGCGCTGGGCGCCGCCGGCATGGGCGCTATCGGCTACTACCTCTCGAACGGTGCCGTCTTCTACCTGACCGCGGCCCTGGTGGTGCCGACGATCATCGCGCTCAGCCGCATCCGCGCCCAGGAGATCGACGCCAACGTGTTCCAGGATCCGGCCGCTCCGGCGCAGGCGCCGCGCGCCTCCGGCAAGGACGGGGTCCGGGCACTGCTGACCAATCGCGGGCTCCTGTGCTTCTCGGCCTGCATGGTCCTGTTCTTCCTCGCCAACGCCGCGATGCTGCCGCTGGTGGGCAGCGTGCTGACCCTGCGGGCGAGCGAGACCGCCACCGCGCTGATCGCCGCCTGCATCATGGTCCCGCAGGCGGTGCTTGCGGTCAGCGCCCCCGCGGTCGGCCGGGCGGCCGAGCGGTTCGGGCGCTACCCGGTGCTGCTCCTCGGCTTCGGCGCCCTGCCGGTGCGCGGGCTGATGCTCGCCTACACCACCAACCCCTATGGCCTGGTCGCCATCCAGGTGCTCGACGGGATCTCCGCCTCGGTGCTCGGCGTGATGGTTCCGCTCGTGGTCTCGGATCTCACCCGGGGTACGGGGCGTTTCAACCTGGCGCTCGGCGCGGTTGGCACCGCGATGGGCGTGGGCGCTGCCCTGTCGACGTCGCTCGCCGGGATCATGGCCGACCGCCTGGGCAGCCACAGCGCCTTCCTGGGGCTGGCTCTGATGGGCTTCGCGGCCTTCATGCTGGTGGCGCTGATCATGCCCGAGACGCGCCAGCCCGCGGAGGAGGCGTGATCCGCGGCACCAGATTCGCTTGCGTGTATCCGCGCCGCTCAAGCGGCGTTCAGGTTTGACAGATAAAAGCGCGCGGGAGGTGCGGGCCGGTGCAACATATGGCAACGCTGTCGCGTTGCCGCTGCGGGTCCGACTGCGCCCGCGTTGCACTCCGCCTCAGCCCGCACCAGCCAGTGCCGCGTGAATACGGAATGGTCACCGCGATGGAAGAGCTGCACCAATACGCTGAGAGGCCCTTCGCCTTTGTCGGGCGATACCTCCGGCGCCGCTGGGTGCCCCACCTTGTGATCCTGATCTCCGTGCTCGGCGCGGTCGGGTTCTCGGTCTCGACCGATTACGCCCTCAAGGGCGTGGTCGACGCGCTGACCAAGGGTCCGGGCCCGGGCAACACCGTGGTCTGGGGGGCGCTCGCGGTCCTGATCGGCTTCATCGCGGCCGACAACATGCTCTGGCGCGTGGCGGCGCTGACCGGGGCCTTCACCTTCGTGGGCGTGACCGGCGACATCCGCCGGGACCTGTTCCGGCACATGACCGGCCATTCCCCGACCTTCTTCTCCGACCGGCAGCCGGGCACCCTGGCCTCGCGCATCACGGCGACCTCGAACGCGATCTTCACGGTCGAGAACATGTTCGTGTTCAACGTGATGCCGCCGACGGTCGCGGCCTTCGGGTCGATCGCCTACATCGCCACGGTCAACACCACCATGGCGGCGATCCTGGCCGGCGTCTTCGCCGCCGTGGTCGTGCTGATGTTCAAGATGGCCGCGGCCGGCAAGCCGCTGCACCACGACTTCGCCGCCAAGGCGGCCTCGGTGGACGGCGAGATGGTCGATCTCGTCGGCAACATGTCCCTGGTGCGTGCCTTCTCCGGCTTCAAGCGCGAGGGCCAGCGCTTCGAGGGCACGATCGCTACGGAGATGCGCGCCCGGCGCTCGTCGCTGCTCTACCTCGAGAAGCTGCGCATCGTGCACGCGGTGCTCACCGTGCTGGCGGTATTCGGTCTGCTCTATTGGGCGATCCAGATGTGGGAGGCCGGGCAGGCGACCAACGGCCAAGTCGTGCTGGTCTGCACGCTCGGCATCCGCATCCTGGCGGCCACCCGCGACCTCGCGGTGGCCCTGGTCGACGCGACCCAGCACACCGCCCGCCTCGCCGAGGCCCTGCACACCCTGCTCCAGCCGCACGACCTCGTCGACCATCCGGAGGCCAAGCCGCTGACCGGCCAGGGCGCCAAGATCGAGTTCGACCACGTCGCCTTCAACTACCCGGATGGGCGCCCGGTCTTCACCGATTTCGATCTGGTGATCGAGCCGGGCCAGAAGGTCGGCCTCGTCGGCAAGTCCGGCGGCGGCAAGTCGACCCTGTTCTCGCTGCTGCAGCGCTTCTACGACGTGAAGAGCGGCGAGATCCGGATCAACGGCCAGAATATCGAGCGCGTTACCCAGGAATCCCTGCGCGAGGCGATCACGGTCGTGCCCCAGGACGTGTCGATGTTCCACCGCTCCCTGCGCGAGAACATCCGCTACGGACGGCCCGACGCCACCGACGAGGAGGTCTGGCAGGCGGCCGAGGCGGCGCGCTGCACCGAGTTCATCCAGGCCCTGCCGGAGGGCTTCGACACGATGGTCGGCGACCGCGGCGTCAAGCTCTCGGGCGGCCAGCGCCAGCGCATCGCCATCGCCCGGGCGATCCTGAAGAACTCGCCGATCCTGCTGCTCGACGAGGCGACCTCGGCGCTCGACGCCGAATCCGAGCAGGCGATCCGCCAGGCGCTCGCCAACCTGATGAAGGGCCGCACCGTCATCGCGATCGCCCACCGCCTCTCGACGCTCCAGGACTTCGACCGGATCGTCGTGCTGGAAGGCGGCCGCATCATCCAGGACGGCTCGCCCGACAACCTGACCCATCTCGACGGTTTCTTCCGCGAGCTGATGAAGAAGGAATCGATGTCGATGTCCCTGGCCGCCGCCTGAGGGCGGCGCTCCGGGGAACCCGGCCGTGCCCGACCTCGACAGCGTCATCCGGGAGATCGCGGCGGAGATGGCGCAGCGCTCCGACCGGGGCGTGGTGGCCGACTACATCCCCGAACTGGCCCGGGTCGACCCGAACCAGTTCGGCATCGCGGTGATCGATGCCGACGGCCGGGTCACGACCGGCGGCGACAGCGAGACGCCGTTCTCGATCCAGAGCGTGTCGAAGGTGTTCACGCTCACCCTGGCGCTCGGCATGGCCGGCGACCGGCTGTGGAAGCGGGTTGGGCGCGAGCCGTCGGGCAACCCGTTCAACTCGATCGTCCAGCTGGAGCGCGAGTGCGGGGTGCCGCGCAACCCGTTCATCAATGCCGGCGCGATCGCGGTGACCGACCTGATCCTCTCGGGCCACGAGCCGCGGGAGGCGCTAGGCGAGATCCTGCGCTTCCTACAGTTCCTGGCCCAGGACCCAACCATCACCATCGACGAGCGGGTGGCGGCCTCGGAGAAGCGCACGGGCTTCCGCAACACCGCGCTCGCCAACTACATGAAATCGTTCGGCGTCATCGAGAATCCGGTGGACTACACGCTCGGCGTCTACTTCCACCATTGCGCCATCGCGATGAATTGCCGGCAGCTCGCCATGGCGGGGCGGTTCCTGGCCCATAACGGCCGCAACCCATCGACCGGCCACAATGTCGTCTCCGCCGAGCGAGCGCGCCGCATCAACGCGATCATGCTGACCTGCGGCCATTACGACGGCTCGGGCGAGTTCGCCTACCGGGTCGGCCTGCCGGGCAAGAGCGGCGTCGGCGGCGCCATCCTGGCGGTGGCGCCCGGCAAGGCCTCGATCGCGGTCTGGTCGCCGGGCCTGGACGCGGCGGGCAATTCCCATCTCGGCCGCGTCGCCCTGGAGCGCCTGACCCAGCGGATGGGCTGGTCGGTGTTCGGGGCTTGACCGACAGCTTGCGCAGGGGCGCCTTCCGCGGCACTGCGCCTGCGTGGTGCTGCGGCGCCTGAGGCAGGACCGGGCACATGACAACGCGTACGGCGGCACGGATGTCGGGCAGCGATCTCGATCCCGGTGCCATCCTGGCCCGCCTCGACCGGCTGCCGCCGACGCGGACGATCTGGCGCCTCGTGGCTCTGCTCGGCCTTGGCTTCTTCTTCGAACTCTACGACCTGCTGTTCACCGGCTACGTCGCCCCGGGCCTCGTGAAGGCCGGGATCCTCACGCCGACCACGCCCGGGCTGTTCGGCGCGAGCGGCGTGGCGAGCTTCGTGGCGGCCCTGTTCACGGGGCTGTTCATCGGCACCCTGATCTGCGGCTGGCTCGCCGACCGGTTCGGCCGCCGGGCGATCTTCACTTGGTCGCTCCTGTCCTACACGGCCGCCAACGTGGTGATGGCCTGCCAGACCGACGCGTTCGGGCTCAATCTCTGGCGGTTGATCGCCGGCATCGGCCTCGGCCTCGAGATGGTGACCATCGGCAGCTACCTCTCGGAGCTGGTGCCGAAGGGGATCCGCGGCCGCGCCTTCGCCCTGTGCCAGGGCATCGGCTTCACCGCCGTGCCGGTGGTGGCCTTCCTGTCCTACCTGCTGATCCCAACGGCACCGCTGGGCATCGATGGCTGGCGCTGGGTCGTGCTGATCGGCGCCACCGCGGCAATCGGGGTCTGGTGGCTGCGCGCCGGCCTGCCGGAGAGCCCGCGCTGGCTGGTCGAGCGCGGGCGGCTCGTGGAGGCCGACACGGTCCTGCAGCGCCTCGAAGGCCAGGTCGCCGCCGAATACGGTCGCCCCCTGCCGCCGCCCGCAGCACCGGAACCGGTTCAGCGGCGCGGCGCCTACGGCGACCTGTGGGTGGCGCCCTATCGCCGCCGGGCGCTGATGATGGCCGGCTTCAACGTCTTCCAGACGGTGGGCTTCTACGGGTTCGCCAATTGGGTGCCGACGCTGCTGGTGGCGCAGGGCATCACCATCACGTCGAGCCTCGCCTACACGGCGCTGATCGCGCTCGCCGCCCCGGTGGGGCCGCTGATCGGGCTCGCCATCGCCGACCGCTTCGAGCGCAAGCACGTCATCGTCGCCGCCGCGCTGGTCTACATCGCCTGCGGTCTGGCCTTCGCGCAGACCCGGGACGTGTCGGTAATCGTCGCGCTCGGGATCGGCCTGACGCTCGCCTCCAACGTGATGTCCTACAGCTTCCACGCCTACCAGGCCGAGCTGTTCCCCACCGGCATCCGGGCCCGGGCGGTGGGCTTCGTCTATTCGTGGAGCCGCTTCTCCGCGATTTTTACGGGGTTCGTCATCGCCTTCGTGCTGCGCGAGGCCGGCACCCCGGGGGTGTTCCTGTTCATCTCCGCGGCGATGCTGGCGGCCGGGTCGCTCGTCGGGCTACTCGGGCCCCGCACCCGGGATGTGGCCTTGGAGAAGATTGCAGGGTGAGGCGCGGTCCGCACGCATGCGAATCGTGTTAGCCTACGCCCATGGTCGCACTGCCGAAGCCTCGGATGACGGTCGACGAGTTCCTGGTCTGGGCCGAGGGCCAGCCGGGGCGCTACGAGCTGGTCGACGGCGAGGTTTTCGCGATGTCGCCGGAGCGCGCCGGACACGCGCTGGTGAAGTACGCAACCCAAACGGCGTTGAATCGGGCGATCAAGAAAGCCGGCCTACCTTGCCACATGATGCCGGACGGGATGATGGTGCGCGTCGACGCAGCGACGACATTCGAGCCGGACGCGCTAGTCTATTGCGGCCCCCCAATCGACCTTGACGCGGTCGAGGTGCCCAACCCTGTCGTCGTGGTCGAGGTGCTGTCTCCCAGCACCGCAGGGGTCGATTCAGGCCGCAAGCTCGCTGGCTATTTCACCCTCGCGAGCGTGATGCACTTCCTGATCGTCGACCCGGTCAAGCGCCTCGTGATCCACCATGCGCGCGGCACCGAAGGGCTGATCGAGACCCGCATCGCCAGCGAGGGACAACTCGCTCTGACCCCACCCGGCCTGAGCCTGTCCGTTACCGAGCTGTTCGCCGATCTCCCGCCCCCCGCAGATCCCGCGGCTTGATCCGATCCGAGGCGGATGTCACAGCGGCGCAACCGCGAATCAGGACGCCCGGATGACCACACCCCTCGATCTCCTCGTGCTCGGCAACGCCATCGTCGACGTGATCGCCCGCACGGACGACGCCTTCCTGGACGCCCAGGGGGTGACCAAGGGCGCGATGCAGCTGATCGACGAGGAGCGGGCTGAGGCTTTGTTCGCCGCGATGGGCCCGGCCACGATCGTCTCGGGCGGCTCGGGGGCGAACACCGCAGTGGGCGCGGCCCTGCTCGGCGCCAAGACCGGCTTCGTCGGCAAGGTGCGGAACGACGAGCTCGGCGGCCTGTTTGGCCACGACCTCAAGGCCACGGGCGTCGGCTTCACGGTGCCGGCGGCGATCGAGGGGCCGGCCACGGCCCGCTGCTTCGTGCTGGTGACGCCGGACGGCGAGCGCACGATGAGCACCTATCTCGGCGCCTGCCAAGGGCTGAAGCCCGAGGACGTGGACCGGGCGCTCGTCGCCTCGGCCCGGGTGGTCTACCTCGAAGGCTATCTGTGGGACCCGCCCGCCGCCAAGGACGCGTTCCGCAAGGCGGTCCAGATCGCCCACCAGGCCGGCAACGCGGTGGCGCTGACCCTGTCGGACGCGTTCTGCGTCGGCCGCTACCGGGACGAGTTCCTGGGGCTGGTGCGCGACGGCAGCATCGACATCCTGTTCGCCAATATCGGCGAGCTGCAGAGCCTCTACCAGACCGACGATCCCGAGGCCGCCGTGGCCGCGCTCCGCGACGAGCGCAACGCCCGGGGCCGGCACCTGCTCGGCTTGGTCACCCGCTCGTCGGAGGGCGCCCTGGTGGTGCAGGGCGGCGAGGTCCGGTCGGTGGAGGCGAGCCCGGTCCGCGAGGTGCTGGACACGACCGGGGCCGGCGATCTGTTCGCGGCCGGGTTCCTGGCCGGCCATGCCCGCGGCCTCGACAACGTCACCAGCGCCCGCCTCGGCGCGCTGGCGGCCGCGGAGGTGATCCAGCATATCGGCGCGCGCCCCCAGGCCGACCTCGTCGGCCTGGCCAAGGCGCGCAAACTGATCTGAACGGGGTTGCTTAGAGCGCTCGCCGCCGAGTCGGGTACCGGTTCGGCGTAAGCGAGCCCGATTGCAACGCGCTCGGGACCGGCGCTAGGCGGTGCGCACCGTCGCGAGGAAATGCGTCACCTCGCTCCGGAGATGCTCGGAGCGCAGCGACAGCTCGGACGCCGAGCTGAGCACCTGGTCGGCCGCCCCGGTCTCGCTGGCGGCGTCCGCGACCCCGGAGATGCTGCTCGTCACCTCGCCGGCGCTCGAGGCCGCCTCGGTGACGTTGCGGGCGATCTCCTGGGTCGCGGCCCCCTGCTCCTCGACGGCGGCGGCAATCAGGGTCGCCACCGCGCTGCTCTCCTGGATCCGCCCGCCGATCCGACCGATCGCGGACACGGCATCGTCGGTGGAGGCCCGTCGCCGCATTGAACCTTGGCGCGCCGAGGTGACAAAAAGGGATTCAATTTCGCCGCCCCATTTCAAAAACACGGCGGGCCGGCGCGGAAGAACGCAGAACATCTTTCGCGCCGTTCGACTGACGACCCGAGCGGGGGCGACGCCCCCGCCGGATCAGGGCTGCAACAGCACCTTGCCTACCGCAGCCCGGCGGGTGAGCAACCCGAAGGCCTCCTGGAAGTCGGCCAGCTCGTAGGTGCCGTGGACCTGCGCGGTAAGCTTGCCCTCGGCGACCCAGGCCAGCAAGCGGCGCTGGTCGGCCCGGTGTGCCTCCGGCTCGCGGTCGAGGAAGGCGCCCCAATGGACGCCCTGCACGTCGAGCTCCTTCAGGAGCATCAGGTTGAGCGGCAGCCGCGGGATGCCGCCGGCGGCAAAGCCGATGACGAGGTAGCGGCCGCGCCAGGCCAGGGCCCGCAGGGCGGGCTCGGCGTAATCCCCTCCGACCGCGTCGTAGACCACGTCGATCCCGCCGCCGCTGATCCGGCGCAGCTCGTCCTTGAGGGTCGCGGGGTCGTAGACCAGTGTCGCCTCGGCGCCGTGGGCGCGGGCGACCGCGAGCTTCTCCTCCGAGGAGGCGCAGGCGATCACCCGGGCCC
This sequence comes from Methylobacterium sp. ARG-1, assembly GCF_001262595.1. Taxonomy (NCBI): domain Bacteria; kingdom Pseudomonadati; phylum Pseudomonadota; class Alphaproteobacteria; order Hyphomicrobiales; family Methylobacteriaceae; genus Methylobacterium; species Methylobacterium sp. ARG-1. The sequence continues at coordinate 105,170 of NZ_LHCD01000013.1, read as the reverse complement.
CCATCAGCCGGCCGAGCTCCACCGCGGCGAGGCCGACGCCCCCGGAGGCGCCGAGCACGGCGAGCCACTCGCCCGGCTGAATGCGCGCCCGGTTGGCGAGCGCGTGCAGCGAGGTGCCGTACGTGATGGTGAGCCCCGCGGCCTGCGCGTCCGGCACGGCCTCCGGCACCGGGGTCAGCTTGGCGGCGTCGAGAGCGATCCGTTCGGCGCAGCAGCCATGGCCGGCATGGACGATGACCCGGTCGCCGACCGAGACGCCGGAGGCCCCCTCCCCCAGCGCCTCGACCACGCCGACGCCCTCGCCCCCGGGCGAGAACGGCAGCGGCGGCTTCACCTGGTAGCGCCCGGCCACGATCAGCGTGTCGAAGAAGTTGAGGGCGGCGAGGCGGATCCGCACAAGGGCCTGCCCGGGGCCCGGCACCGGATCGGGGCGCTCCACGATCTCCAGATGCTCCGGCCCGTCGAGCCTCGTGCACAGCAGCGCCCGCATCCTGTCCTCCCGGTTGGTATCTTTGCGCTCTGTTCAGGCCCGGACCGGCGGCGCGGTCAAGCCGTCCCGATCATCTCGCGGATGCGCGCGCCCAGCACCTCGACCACGAACGGCTTGGTGATCACCTGCATGCCGGGGTCGAGCTGGCCGTTGCCGAGCACGGCGGCCTCCGCGTATCCGGTGATGAACAGCACCTTGAGGCCAGGGCGCGTGGACCGCCCGGCCTCGGCCATCTGCCGCCCGTTCATGCCGCCGGGCAGCCCGACATCGCTGACCAGCAGGTCGATGCGCACGTCGGATTGCAGCACCTTCAGGCCCGCGACGCTGTCGGCGGCCTCGATCGCCGTATAGCCCAGATCCTCGAGCACCTCGGTAACCAGCATGCGCACGGTCGGCTCGTCGTCGACCACCAGCACGGTCTCCCCCGGCGCAGCCCGGGCGGGCGCCCCGGCGGCGGCCAGCGGATCCTCCTCCGCGACGGTGCCGCCATGGCGGGGCAGGTAGAGACAGACCTTGGTGCCCCGGCCGAGCTCCGAGACGATCCGCACCTGACCGCCCGATTGCTGGGCGAAGCCGTAGATCATCGACAGGCCGAGGCCGGTCCCCTGCCCGAGCGGCTTGGTGGTGAAGAACGGCTCGAACACCTTGCCGACGATCTCCGGCGCCATGCCGGTGCCGGTATCGGTGACGCGCAGCAGCAGATACGGCCCCGGCGGCATGTCGAGCTGCCGGGCCTCGCGCGCGTCGAGCGAGGTGTTGGCGGTCTCGATGGTGATCGCCCCGCCCTCCGGCATCGCGTCCCGGGCGTTGATGCACAGGTTGAGCAGCGCGTTCTCGAGCTGCGGCGGGTCGACCAAAGCCGGCCACAGGCCCGTGGCGGCGATCACATCGACCGTCACGGCGGGGCCGACCGTGCGACGGATCAGCTCCTCCAGGCCGGCGACCAGCCGGTTCACGTCGGTGGGCTTGGGGTCGAGGGTCTGCCGGCGGGAGAAGGCGAGCAGGCGGTGCGTCAGGGCGGCGGCGCGCTTCGATGCGCCCTGAGCGGCGTTGATGTAGCGGTCCACATCCTTGAGCCGGCCCTGGGCCAGCCTGGTCTGGATCAGCTCCAGCGAGCCCGAGATGCCGGCGAGCAGGTTGTTGAAATCGTGGGCGATGCCGCCGGTGAGCTGGCCGACCGCCTCCATCTTCTGCGACTGGCGCAGGGCCTCCTCGGCGGCCGCCAGGGCGTCAGCGCGCTCGCGCTCCGCGGTGAAGTCGCGCCCGACCGCGTTGATCACCGTCTCCCCGGGCCGCGCCGCCCAGGTGATCCAGCGGTAGCTGCCGTCCCGGTGACGGTAGCGGTTGTCGAAGCGCGCCTGGCTGCGCCCCTCGGCGAGCTGTCGCCCGCCCTCGGCGGTGCGGCCCAGATCGTCCGGGTGGACGAAGTCGATCAGGTTCGTGCCGACGAGCTCGTCGGCGCGCCAGCCCAGCACCTCCGTCCAGGCCGGGTTCACCGCGGTGATCGTCCCGTCGAACAGGCAGCGCAGCATCATGTCGGACGAGAGGGTCCACAGGGCGTTGCGGTCGGCGGTGCGCTCCTCGACCTGCCGGGCCAGCGAGGCGTTGAGGTCGCGCAGCTCGGCGAGTGCCGTCTCCAGCCGGGCCTGGCTGTCCGTGAGGGCGGCGTCGGACAGGACCCGGCCGGTGGTCTCGTTGGTGAGGATGAACAGGCCCGCGACCGTGCCGTCCGCGTCGAGCACCCGCGAATACGAGAAGGTCCACCACGTTTCCCGGGCGCCCCGGTCGCTATCGAGCCGCCACGGCAGGTCCGTGAACCGCTCGGGCCGGCCGTCCATGGCGGCGTCGATGATCGGCTTGGCCTGCGCCCAGCCATCGGCCCAGACCTCGTCGAACCGCGCGCCCATGGCCCAGGGCAGGCGCGGCCCGAGCAGCGGAAAATAGGTGTCGTTGAAGAAGAAATGGAGATCCGGGCCCCAGGCCAGGATCATCGATTCCGGCGAGTTGAGCACCAGCGACAGGGCGGCGCGGAACTCCGCCCGCCAGGTCTCCGGCGGGCCGAGCGGATGGTCGGACCAATCGCGCGCACGGATCATCCGCGCGGCTTCACCGCCGCCGGCGAGGAAGGCCAGGGGATCGGTCACGGGGCGATGGCGATCCGCGTCATGAAGAAGCGTCGGCGTTTCCGTTATAGGGCATCTCGAAAGCCGAAAACCACTTTTCGAGACGCAACGCTAGACCAACTTGAGACGGACAACGGCAAGACCAGGCTAGAGCGCGTGCGCCGGTCTTGGCTTTACCCCCTCAATGCGCCTCCTGCCAATTCTCGGCCGCGTTGGCTTCCACCACCAGCGGCACCTTGAGGGTCAAGGCCGGCGCGGGCGCCTCCTCCATCACGCCGCGGATGATCGGGATCGCGCGGTCGACCTCGTCCTCGGCGGCCTCGAAGACCAGCTCGTCGTGCACCTGCAGCAGCATGCTCACCTTGAGCTTCTGGGCCGTGAGCGCGGTCTCCATCCGGGTCATCGCCCGGCGGATGATGTCGGCGGCCGAGCCCTGGATCGGGGCGTTGATCGCCTGGCGCTCGACGCTGGCCCGCTCGGACGGGTTGTTGGAGCGGATCTGCGGGTAGTGGCAGACCCGGCCGAACAGCGTCGTGACGTAGCCCTTGTCCCGGCAGATCTTCTTCGTGCTGTCGATGTAGTCCCGGATGCCCGGGAATTGCTCGAAATACTGCTTGATGAACGCTGAGGCCTCCTCCCGGCCGATGCCGAGCCGGTCGGCCAGCCCGAAGGCCGAGATGCCGTAGATGATGCCGAAATTGATCGTCTTGGCCCGGCGCCGCAGGTCGGGGGTCATGTCCTTGAGCGACACGCCGAACATCGCCGAAGCCGTGGCCGCATGGATGTCGATCCCGTCCGCGAACGCTTTGCGCAGCTCCGGGATGTCGGCCATGTGGGCGAGGAGCCGCAGCTCGATCTGCGAGTAATCCGCCGAGATCAGTCGGTTGCCCGGCGCGGCCACGAAAGCGCGCCGGATGCGGCGGCCCTCCTCGGTGCGGATCGGGATGTTCTGCAGGTTCGGCTCGGAGGAGGACAGGCGGCCCGTCGTCGTGGCCGCCAGCGAGAACGAGGTGTGGACCCGGGCGGTTTCCCGGTCGGCATGGGTCTGGAGGGCGTCCGTGTAGGTGGATTTCAGCTTCGAGAGCTGGCGCCACTCCAAGATTTTTTTCGGCAGGGGGTGCCCGGCCTGGGCCAGTTCCTCGAGGAGCGTGGCGGGCGTCGCCCATTGCCCGGACGGCGTCTTCTTCGCCCCCGGCAGGCCCATCTTTCCGAACAGGATGTCGCCGATCTGCTTGGGCGAGCCGACGGAGAACTTCTCGCCGGCATCCTCTTGGATCTCCTCCTCCAGGCGGACCAGGATCTGCGAGAAATCCCCCGAGAGCCGGCTCAGCATCTCGCGATCGACCCGGATGCCGCGCTGCTCCATCCGGGCGATCACCGGCAGGAGCGGCCGCTCCAGGGTCTCGTAGACGGCGACCCGCCGCTCCGCGACGAGGCGCGGCTTCATCATCCGCCACAGGCGCAGGGTGACGTCCGCGTCCTCGGCCGCGTAGGCGGTGGCCTTGTCGATGGCGACGCGGTCGAAGCTGACCTTGTTGCGGCCGGTGCCGGCCACGTCGGTGAAGGTGATCGGCTGGTGGCCGAGATGGCGGCGGGCCAGCTCATCCATGCCATGGCCGCCCTTGCCGGCGTCGAGCACGTAGGAAATCAGCATCGTGTCGTCGAACGGCGTGATCTCGATGCCGTAGCGGGCCAGCACCACCCAATCGTATTTCAGGTTCTGGCCGACCTTCAGCACCCCGGGATTCTCGAGGAGCGGCTTCAGCCGGGCGATGGCGGCGTCGAGCGGGATCTGGCCGGGCACCGGCTCGGCCACGTCGGAGGCCGCCGCGCCCTCGCCGAACAGGTCGGTGGAATCGGCCTGCACCTTCGCGGCCTGGATATGGGCCAGCGGGATGTAGCAGGCCCGGCCGGTGGCGGTCGCCAGCGAGACGCCGACGAGCCCGGACTTGTGCGCGTCCAGCGCGTCGGTCTCGGTATCGACCGCGACCACCCCGGCCTCCTCGGCCTCGGCGATCCAGGCGTCGAGCTGCTCCAGCGACGCGACGGTCTCGTAGGCGGCCGTGTCGAACGGCGCCACCGCCTCCGCGGCGCGGGCCGCGACGACGTTGCCCGGCGTCGCCTCGATCGGCGCCCGGGGCTTGGCCGGCGCGTCGGGCAGGTCGAGATCGGCGAAGGGATCGACCTCACCGCCCTCGGGCGGGGCGGCGCCCGGCGGCCGCTCGGCCCCGGCCGCAGCGGTCTCCGGGTCCGGCGGCACGGAATCGCCGAAGAACGGCACCGCGTCGCTGCCGCCGGCGCCGTTCCGGTAGCCGTGGGGCCGGGCGCCTGGCAGCAGGGCCGGATCGGGCTTCACCGCCTCGGGATCGACATGCAGCATCTGGGCGATGCGGCGGGTCAGGGTGTTGAACTCCATCGCCTTGAGGAAGCCGACCAGCTTTTCGGGGTCGGGCTTGGGCACGGCGAGGTCGTCGAGGGGCACCGGGACGGCCACGTCCTCCATCAGCGCCACGAGCTTGCGTGAGAGCTTAGCCTGCTCGACATTGGCGAGCAGGGTCTCGCGGCGCTTGGGCTGCTTGATCTCGCCGGCCCGCTCCAACAGCGCGTCGAGGCTGCCGAACTCCTTGATCAGCGCTGCGGCGGTCTTCAGCCCGATGCCGGGCACGCCGGGTACGTTGTCGGAGGTGTCGCCGATCAGCGCCAGAGCGTCGCCGATCTGGTTGGGCTGCAGCCCTTCCCATTTGGCGATGATCGCCTCGACATCGAGGTTGCGCTCGGGCCGGTAGCCGGCCTTGCCCTTGGCGCCCGATTCGAAATCGTAGAACCGGACCAGCGGCCCGACGAGCTGCATCAGGTCCTTGTCGGAGGAGACGATGATGACGCCCGCGCCCCTTGCCTCCGCCTGGCGGGTGTAGGTGGCGATCAGGTCGTCCGCCTCGTAGCGCTCCAGCTCCACCGCGTGCAGGCCGAAGGCGCGCACCGCGTCGCGCATCAGCGGCATCTGGCGCTTGAGGTCGTCGGGCGCGTCGGGCCTGTGTCCCTTGTAGTCCGGGAACATCTCCTTGCGGAACGAGCCCTCGGACTTGTCGAAGACGATCCCGAGATGGGTCGGCATCGTGCCGGCGGCGCCCTCCTGGATGAACTGCGCGATCTTGGTGCAGAACAGCCGCACGGCGCCGGTGGGCAGCCCGTCCGAGGGCCGCGAATTGTACTTCTGGTCCTGATTGATCGACTGGAAATAGGCCCGGAAAATGAACGATGAGCCGTCGACCAGGATCACCTGATCACCCGGGCCGACCTTCTTGGGACTTGCGATGGCGATCTCGGCGGTCATGGTCGAAGGCGTCTCGGGGCGATCAGGGCTCGGGCGCGCGGTCCAGCTCGGCACGGCAGGCCGCGACGAGAACGGGCAGTTCGTCGTGGACGGTGAGCCAGACGATGTCCAGAGTCACGCTGTCGTAGCCGTGCCGGTAGCCGTTGCCCGCCCCCGCGATCAGTCGCCACGGCACGTCTTGATGTCGCGCCTTCGCGGCGGCGCTCAGCCGGCGGCTCTCTTCCGAGATGATCTCCAGGCAGCGCACGACGGCGTAGTGGGTCCGCTCATCAGCCGCGAAGGTTGGCGACATCGACGCGGATCGTGAACAGGTCGCCGATGAACCGGCACAGCCCGACATACCCGTAGACGCCGCTCACCACAGGGGCGTCGATCTCGATCATCACATCGAGGTCGCTGTCGGCCCGGGCTTCGCCGCGGGCCACCGAACCGAACAGGGCTGCGTGCCGAACGCCGCGACGGCGCAGCTCAGCCTCGTTGGCGCGCAGGATGGCGAGGGCGGCGTGGCTGTCCATGGCGCAGGCGCCGTGTGGATGCGATTGCCGGGATGTCAACAGAAACGGGGTGTCAGGACTCAAGCCTGACTGCTTGCATCCCCGCCGGATTGTCGGAGCTCAGCCGCGACGGCCCCTCACGCGGCCAGCTCACGCCCGAGCTCCTCCACCCGGCGCAGGTCGTCCACGAAGGCCGCGTAGGCCTCCGCCTTGGCCTCGTCGGGCAGGCGCAGCAGGTAGGACGGGTGGACGGTGATGAAGCCCTGGAAGCGGTTGTCGAGCCGGTCGAACCGGAACGGGCCGCGTGCCCGGGTGATCGGGACCGCCTTGCCGGTGAGCGCCAGAACCGCGGTGGCGCCGAGCGCGACGACGAGCTTCGGGGCGACGAAGTCGAGTTCCCGGTCGAGCCACCAGCGGTAGTGACTGACTTCCCCGGCAGTCGGCTTCTGGTGGATGCGGCGCTTGCCGCGCTCCTCGAACTTGAAATGCTTCACCGCATTCGTGAGGTAGCTCGCCTCCCGGTCGATCCCGGCCTCCGCCATGGCGCGTGAGAGCAGCTGCCCCGCCGGTCCGACGAAGGGTCGGCCCTGCCGGTCCTCCTGATCCCCCGGCTGCTCGCCCACGAAGGCGATGGTGGCGCCGACCGGCCCCTCGCCGAGGACCGCCTGCGTGGCGCCCGGCACCAGGGGCTCGGTCCGCTTGATGATCGCGTTCAGCTCGTCGAGGCTCTTCGGGTCCTGGTCGGCCATGGCGGCGACGGCGCGGACGGGTTCGCGGCGTGTGGGCAAGGTCGGCTCCCTCTCGATCATGGCTTCGGTCCGTCCCGCCGCCGCCCGGACGAGGGCGGGGATCGCGGCGGTCTCGGGCATGTTGCGCCAGTACTTCTTGGGCATTTCCGCCCGCATGGCCTTCAGGTTGGTGCGGGCCGGGTTGAACGTGCTCTCGTAATAGGTCTGCCAGCCGGCCTCGAATCCGTCGCCCTCGGGCAGCGCGGCCCGATCCCCCGGCGGTCCGAAGGTCAGGGTCTCGGTATCCCAATGCGCCGAACCGTCGGGTGTCAGGATCGACCAGCGCATGCCGCGGAAACGCGCGACGAAGAACGGCGCGGCCGCCTCCAGGATGTGGTGATCGGGCTCGAACCACGCCACGAAATGCTCGCCGCCCGAATCCTCGGCGCGGCGGAAGCGCAGGAAGGCGTGCATCTTGTGCAGGTCGCGCCCGATCGCCTTCGCCATCCGGTGGAGGCGGTGGACCAGGGGATCGCTGCCGACCTCCATCAGGTGGCGCTCGCCCAGGCAGACGCGCCAGATCAGGGCGTAGAGCAGACCGTAGCGCTCCGGATGGCGATGCGGGATCACCTGCGGGATCAGACCGGCGACGGCTTTGGGCAGGGCGAGCGGACCGGCGGGGGCCTGAGCCGTCTCGGCACCGAACAGGCCGGGCGAATCCGTCACCGACCACGTCACCGCCTCAGGTCGGACGCCCTGCGCCATGAGCCGGCGCGCGGCATCGCGGAAGCCTGCGAGATCGGCGCCCGGGCGCAGGAGGATATTCTGTGGCGCGTGCGCATTCCCTTCCCCTTCTGCGGGGGAGGGTGGGCCTGGCGTCGGCGAGGGTCGGGAGCAGGGCAGTGCGACGGTAGTGGATGGCGCAATCGCCGCGCCCTGTCCGGAATCGTCGCTCTCCTCTCCCGACCCGCTTCGCGGGCCACCCTCCCCTACAGCGGGGGGAGGGAATGCACGCAGGCCGCTCATCAAAACAAGCTCAGCTGCCGGGCTGGCTCGACCAGGCGTTCGCGCAGGTCGAGCCGGTCGGTGAGCCCCACCGGGCGATGGTCCGCGGCGATCAGGAACGGGCGGGCGCGTTTCAGCCCCGAGGTCAGCCGGGCGACGTCGTCGAGCCGCAGGGTCGCGTGACGGCGCGCCTTAACGATCTTGTCGACCGCCTTGGCGCCGAGGCCCGGCACCCGCAGCAGCCATTCCCGGTCGGCCTTGTTGACGTCGACAGGGAATTTCTCGCGGTGCTTGAGCGCCCAGGCGAGCTTCGGATCGATGTCGAGGGCGAGCATGCCGTCGTCCGAGGCGTCGGCGACCTCGTCGGGGGTGAACTCGTAGTACCGCAGCAGCCAGTCGGCCTGGTAGAGGCGGTGCTCCCGCTGAAGGGGCGGCGGCTTCGGCGGCAGGATCGCCGACCCGTCCGGGATCGGGCTGAAGGCCGAGTAATAGACCCGCTTCAGGCCGACGCTGCCGTAGAGATGCGCGCTCTTGCGGATCAGCGCCTCGTCGGTGGTGGCATCGGCCCCGACGATCACTTGGGTCGAATGCCCGGCCGGGGAGAAACGCCGCTTCTCGGCCTTGGCCTCGACGATGCGCTCGCCGATCTGCGCCATGGCGTTCTGGATCGCGGCCCCGTCCTTCTCGGGGGCCAGCCGTTCCAGGCTCGCCTCGGTGGGCAGCTCGACATTGATCGAGAGCCGGTCGGCGTAGAGGCCGGCCTCCTCGATCAGCCAGGGGCTCGCTTCCGGAATCGACTTGAGATGGATGTAGCCGGCGAAGCCATGGTCGCGCCGGAGCGACTTCGCCACCCGGGTCAGCAGTTCCATCGTGTGGTCCGGCGACTTGATGATGCCGGACGACAGGAACAGGCCCTCGATGTAGTTGCGCCGGTAGAAGTTGAGGGTGAGGTTCACGACCTCCTCGACGGAAAATTTCGCCCGCCGGACGTTCGAGGACCGCCGGTTGATGCAATAGGCGCAATCGAACAGGCACCAATTGGTCAGCAGGATCTTGAGCAGCGAGACGCAGCGCCCGTCCGGCGTGTAGGCGTGGCAGATGCCCGCCCCGGTGGTGGAGCCGAGCCCGTCCTTGCCGGCCGCGCGCTTCGGCGCCGCCGAGGAGGCGCAGGAGGCATCGTATTTGGCGGCATCGGCGAGGATGCGCAGTTTCTTGGCCAGGGTCTCGTCCATCGAACAGACAATGAACGAGAGGCCTCAAGAGGCAAGGCCGACCGGCGTCTGGCCCCCGTCCGCAATGCCGCACCCGTCCGACGGCCCAGCCACAGCCCTCTTATTCCACCTCGTCCGGGTCGGCATCGACCACGCGACGGGCGAGGTCGTAGGAAAAGCCGGCCCGGGCCAGGGCGCCGAGGTCGCGGTCGCGATGCAGCGCCCGCGTGTCGGGCCTGCGGTGCATCCCGAGGCGCCGTCGCTTGGCGTAGGCGCGGGCGGCCTGCAGGTCGATATCGGCGGCTTCCACGTCAGGGATCGCGTCGCGCTCGGCCTGCATGGCCGCCTCGACCACGTGGCGGGGCACCCCCTTGGCGGCGAGCTTCGCCGCGGCGCCCCGGCTCGACGTGCCGCGGCGTCGCAGGGTGGCGAGGCGCATGTCGGCGAAGCGGACATCGTCCACCAGCCCGGCCGAGACCGCCCGCGCCACGGTGGCGTCGATCATCTCGGCGAAGGGGGCCGGATCCTCGCCGCGCAGCCGCGCGCGCTTGTCGACCCGCCGCGCCAGGGTCCGGCGCAGCATCTCGGTCGAGGCGCTGTAGCGCTCGAGGTAGTAGAGCGCGACCCGCTGCAGCCAGGCCGCGCTGACCGGGCCGGGCGGCCGACGCTCGGCGGGCCGGTCCTTGTTCGCGAGGCGGCCGTTCGGCCCGGGCTCTGCAACGAATGGGGGTTTCACCGGTTCTTCACGATCTCGACAGGTTTGCGTTCCATGACTTGGGGATGGAACGTGCGCAACGCGACAGGCTCGGCCATGGTCCGGACCAACGCCCTACGCCGGATCTCAACCACGGCCCGTGGCGGCGACGCCTGCGCGCCGCGGCGACGATCGTGATGCGCCGCGAGTGGCTCCTCGTCCTGTTGGCCTTCGGGCTGGCCGCGATCGCGGCCGGGATCGTCTATCTGTCGCGCCCGACCACCCTGACGGTCGCGGTCGGCCCCCAGGACGGTGCCGAGGCCGCCCTGATCGAGGCCTATGCCAGCGCCCTCGACCGGAGCCGTGAGGACGTCCGGCTCAAGGTCGTCCGGTTCTCCGACGTGCGCGACAGCGCCCTGGCGCTCCAGCGCAACCGCGCCGACCTCGCGGTGGTGCGGCCGGACGTGTTCCTGCCCGAGAACGGCCTGACCCTGGCGATCCTGCACGACGAGGCCCTGGTGATCGCGGCGCCCGAGGCGTCCGAGATCGAGGACGTCCCGGCGCTGGCCCGCAAGCGGCTCGGCGTCGTCGTGCGCCACGGCGCCGACCTGCCGTTCCTGATCAACCTGCTCTCCTTCTACGACCTCCTGCCGGACAGCCCGCTGGCGGATGCGCCCGAGACCGATCCCGCGACCGAGTCCGAGATCGCCGCCGGCCACGTTCAGGTGGTGCCGCTGAAGATCGGCGAGGTCACTGCGGCGCTCGCCGAGAAGCGGGTCGACGCGGTGGCGGTGATCGCCAGCCCCGCCTCGAAGATCGCCGGCGCGGTGGTGCGGGCCATCGAGCTGGGCTCTCCCGAACGCAAGATCGGCTTCGTATCGATCCCGGACGGGGACGCGATCCTGCAGCGCTTCCCCGAACTGCAGGCGGTGACCATCCCGGCCGGGACCTTCGGCGGGCGCCCGAAGCGCCCGGACGAGGAAGTCCGCACCGTCGGGGCGTCGTATCGGCTGATGGCCCGGGGTTCGGTCAGCCGGGTCGCGATCGCCTCGGCGACGCAGCACCTGTTCGAGTGGCGCTCGCGGCTCGCCGCCGCGGCCCCGGCCGCCAAGCTGATGAAGGCGCCCGATTTCGACACCACGGTCGCGGCGACCTCGGCACGCCTGCCGAACCACCCGGGCGCGGTCGACTATTTCGAGCGCGAGCAACAGACCTTCCTCGATCGCTACGAGGATTACATCTACCTGCTCGCCTTCTTCGGCGGCACGATCGGCTCCGGCATCGCCTGGATTGGGCAGCGACTGGCGCGCAAGCGCCGGGAGCGGATCGACATCGTGCTCGACCGCCTGCTCGACATCATGCGCGAAGTCCGGGCGGCCACGACCACGGCCGAGCTCGACGCCATCGCGGTCGAGACCGACGGGCTCGTGGCCGATGTCGTCTGCTACGCCCGGGAGCGCAGCATCGACGCCCGGACGGTGAGCGCGCTCATCCTGGCGGTGGACGGCGTCCATGCGGCCATCGCCGATGCACGGCGGCGCGCGAACGACTCGGCGCCGGGGGCGACCGGCCGCCCGCGCACCGCGCGGCTGCTGGCCCTGAATCTCCCGGCCGCGGAATAACGGTGGCCTTCCGCGCCGGCGCGCCGGTCCTTCGACGCACGGCTGGCGGCGTAGGCATATCATGCTAACGGGGGGCATGTTCGATCCCGCCGCCGCCCTCCAAACGGTTCTCGACAACCTCGACCGCGATGCCCGCGAGCCGACCAAGCTGCGCGCCCTGCTCGTGCCCGAGCTGCGCCGCGTTATCGAGGAGGGCCATCGCGCCGCCGAGGCGCAGCTGCTCGATGACCGCAACGGGCTCCGCTGCGCGCAGGCTTTGTCGAATCTGACCGACGCCGTGGTGCGGACGATCCATGACGCGGTGGTCCGGCAGCTCTACCCCAACGACAACCCCTCGACCGGCGAGCAGCTCGCGGTGGTCGCCACCGGCGGCTACGGCCGGGGCACGATGGCGCCGGGCTCCGACATCGATCTACTGTTCCTGCTGCCCTACAAGCAGACCGCCTGGTCCGAGAGCGTCGTCGAGGCGATGCTCTACGTCCTGTGGGACCTGAAGCTGAAGGTCGGCCACGCCACCCGCTCCGTGGAGGAGTGCCTCCGCGAGGCCAAGGCGGACATGACGATCCGCACAGCGCTCCTGGAGGCGCGCTACCTGTTCGGCACGCGGATCCTGTTCGAGGAGCTGGTGACGCGTTTCGACGCCGAGCTTGTGGTCGGCTCGGCCGCCGAGTTCGTGGACGCGAAGCTGCGCGAGCGCGACGCCCGGGTCTCGAAGGCCGGCTCCTCGCGCTACCTGGTCGAGCCCAACGTCAAGGACGGCAAGGGCGGCCTGCGCGACCTGAACACGCTGTTCTGGATCGCCAAGTACACCTACCGGGTGCGCGACCAGATCGAGCTCGTGGGCGCCGGGCTGTTCACCCCGGAGGAATACGCGCTGTTCGAGCGCTGCGAGGAGTTCCTGTGGCGGGTTCGCTGCCACATGCACTTCGTCACCAAGCGGTCGGAGGAGCGCCTGTCCTTCGGCCTGCAGCCGCGGATCGCCGAGCGCTTCGGCTACGAGGCCCGCGGCGGCCTGTCCGGCGTCGAGCGCTTCATGAAGGCGTATTTCCGGGTCGCCAAGGATGTCGGCGATCTCACCGCCATCGTCTGCGCCGAGCTGGAGGCGCGCCATGCCAAGCGCACGCCGGTGCTCGACCGCTGGATCGGCCGGTTCCGGGACCGGTTCCGCGCCACCGCCATCGAGGCCGAGGATTTCTGGATCGACCACGGCCGGGTGAACCTGCGGGCCGAGGACGCGTTCGAGCGCGATCCGGTCAACCTCATCCGGCTGTTCTGGCTGGCCGACCGGCACAATCTGGCGATCCACCCGGACGCCAAGCGGCTCGCGAACCGCTCGCGGCGCCTCATCACCCCGACCCTGCGGGCGGATCCGGAAGCCAACCGGCTGTTCATCGACATCCTGACCTCGCGCAACGCCCCCGAGGAGGCCCTGCGCGAGATGAACGAGGCCGGCGTGCTCGGCCGGTTCATCCCGGATTTCGGCCGCATCGTCGCAATGATGCAGTTCAACATGTACCACCACTTCACGGTGGACGAGCACTTGCTGCGCACCGTCGGCATATTGGCGTCGATCGAATCGGGCCGCGCCGAGGAGGCCTACCCGCTGGTCTCGCGCCTCGTGCACACGATCCACAACCGGACGGCGCTCTACGTCGCGATCCTGCTGCACGACATCGCCAAGGGCCGGCCCGAGGATCACTCGATCGCGGGGGCCGCGATCGCGGAAAAGCTCTGCCCGCGCTTCGGTCTCACCGAGGCCGAGACCGAGACCGTGACCTGGCTGGTCGAGCATCACCTGCTGATGTCGATGACCGCACAGAGCCGCGACCTCTCGGACGCCAAGACGATCGAGCGCTTCGCCTCGGTGGTGCAGAGCCTGGAGCGGCTCAAGCTCCTGACCATCCTGACCGTGGCCGACATCAGCGCGGTCGGCCCCGGCGTGTGGACCGCCTGGAAGGGCACCCTGGTCCGCACCCTCTACGACGAGACCGAGGTGTTCCTCTCGGGCGGCCATTCCGAGATCGCCCGCACCGACCGGGTGCGCCTCGTGCAGATGAGCCTGCGCGAGCAGCTGCCCGGCTGGGCCTCCGAGGAGTTCGACGCCTACGCGGCGCGCCACGGCCAGGCCTACTGGCTGAAGGTCGACAGCCCCCGGCAGATCAAGAACGCGATCTTCCTGCGCGACGTGCTGAGCGAGGGCCGGACCAGCGCCACCGACGTGGCGCTCGACCCGGTGCGCGGCGTGACCGAGATCACGATCTACTCGCCGGACCACCCGCGCCTGCTCGCGATCATCACCGGCGCCTGCGCGGCGGCCGGCAGCAACATCGTCGACGCCCAGATCTTCACCACCACCGACGGCTTCGCCCTCGACACGATCTTCATCTCCCGGGCCTTCGAGCGCGACGACGACGAGCTGCGCCGGACCAAGCGCATCACGGCGGCGATCGAGCGCGCCCTGAAGGGCGAGATCCGCATCGCCGACCTCGTGGCCGACAAGCACCCGCCGACCAGCGCCCGGGCCAAGACCTTCCTGGTGCCGCCCGATGTCGGGATCGACAACGCCCTGTCCTCCCGCGAGACCGTGGTGGAGGTGACCGGCCTCGACCGGCCCGGCCTCCTCTACGAGCTGACCACGGCCTTCGGCCGGCTCTCGCTCAACATCACCTCGGCGCATGTGGCGACCTTCGGCGAGCGGGCGGTGGACGTCTTCTACGTCACCGATCTCACCGGCACCCGGGTGACGCAGCCCGACCGGCAGGCCGCGATCCGGAAGGCGATGCTGGACGTGTTCGCGGGCGACGTCGCCATGCTCAGGGCCGAGGGCCTGGAGGCCCTGGTCGCCGCGCCGCCACCGCGCGAGGCGTGAGCGTGCGGGTTGATTTCGGCCGCTCCGGGTCAGATATCAGCGCCGAATCCGATAACCTTCCACCCATCCCTGTCGACGACTGAAACGTGATGACGAGCAACGACATGTCCCAGGATGACCAGCGCCAGACCACGGTCGAGGCCGGTGCCAGCGCGGCCCAGGATACCGCGCCTGCGGGCAAGCCCGCCGAGGGGGCGTCCGTCGATCCGGTCGCCGAGGCGCTGGCCCTGCTCACCGCCGAGCGCGACGAGCTCAAGGACCGGATGCTGCGCACGCTGGCCGAGATGGAGAATCTGCGTCGGCGCACCGAGCGGGAGATCGCCGATGCCCGCGCCTACGCGGTGACGAACTTCGCCCGCGACGTGCTCAACGTGGCCGACAACATCCACCGCGCCCTGGAGAGCGTGCCGGCGGACGCGAAGGCTTCGGCGGACGGCGCCCTCAAGGGGCTGATCGACGGGATCGAGCTGACCCAGCGCGATCTGGTCAAGACCCTGGAGCGCCACGGGGTGAAGCCCGTCGAGCCGCAGGGCCAGAAGTTCGATCCGAACCGCCACCAGGCCATGTTCGAGGTTCCGAACCCCGACGTTCCGGCCGGTACCGTCGTGCAGGTCGTGCAGACCGGCTACGTGATCGGCGAGCGCGTGCTGCGGCCGGCCCTGGTCGGCGTCGCCAAGGGCGGTCCCAAGGCGGCGGCCAACCCGGCCGACGCCGCCTGATCAGTGCGCCTGCGCCGACGACGCCTCGGCGCAGGGAAGCGCGGTCGCGAATTCCGCGATGAACTGCGCCGCCTGCCGGGTCTCGGCGCGGGCGCGCGGATCGCGGGCGAGCCGACCCGCCTCGACCTCGAGGCGGCGGTTGCAGGCGCAGCTCGGCATCAGGCCCGAATCCGGGTCGGGCCAGCAGGCATCGTGATGCGCGCAGGCGCGGTCGAGCGCGTCGATCGGCGGATAGCCGGGGCCGCGATTCCCGGGCCCGCAGAAATTGCCGTAGATCAGGAACGCGCCCCGTCCGGACGGCCCGGGCGGCACGATTTCCTGCGCCGATGCGGCGCCGGCGGTGAGTGCGAGGGCGAACAGGGCCGTCGCGACGGCCTTCGGGCTGAGAACAATCACGGCCGATCCTGCGTCGCTTCTGCCTGCTGACGCCGCGCCGCGTCCGCGGCGCAGCATTTGGCGGGCGCCTTCCCGGCCCGCCGAGGACTCCCCGGGCGGCGGACGGATTCGCGAAGCCGAACGTCTCGCATAGCGACCGAACGCAGTGATACCGTCAAGATCGGTCGTTGCAGTTATTGCTCCGGATCCGCATTTCGCACCGGTCTCGACCTGCGCGCGCCCCGCATCCTGTTTGCCGGCACTGTAATGGCCCGGAGCACCGGCGCTGTAATCTGTTGTTCGTGTGACGCGCCGGCTCACAGCGCCAGGAGCAGGAGGCCCACAACGGTGACGGCGAGGATCAGGCAGAGGGCGAGATCGAGGATCGGCCCGCCGCCGCAGGCGGGCGGCTGCCGGACCCGATCGCCGAGGCGATGAACTGTCATGCTCAGGATCGCCTGTCCGCGCTTACCGTCTCTGCAACCGCGGCCTCCGTAGCACGGAGGCGCGCGACGGCGCCGGAAAGGGTCGCCCCCCCGCTCGGCGGGATCGCGGCGGTCCGAAACATTCTCGTTCCACAGATCCCGTGGACCGTATCCGCGGCGGCGATGCCGATGGCCGGCAGTCCGAGTGCAGCAAGGAGATAGGCGATGCGCCGGAGCCGCAGGAGCGGATCGACCAGAGGAGACCGGCGGGACATCGTTCGCAGAAGCGTCAGCGGCGGCAACGGTTCGGCGACCAATCTACACGTCTCAATCCGCATCCTCTGCGCCCCATATGAACTGTGGGAAATTTGACCACGCAGTCTAATTACGTGTGCAAAATTCCCACGTCAATCAGAAATCCGGACGCCCGCACGCGGATCCGCCGCCTGTGGGATTGTCTCCCACAGTCCATCCGCTAACGATGCCCCATGTCCGAGAGTGCCGACACCAGACCGGAGGGCGCCGCCCTGCACGCCCCGCTCGCGCGGTTGCTGCGACCGCTGGTGCGCCTGCTCGTTGCCCGCGGCCTCACCTTCCCGGCGCTCACCGACCTACTGCGCGAGCTCTACGTCAACGTGGCCGAGCACGACTTCGCCCTGCCCGGCAAGGAGCAGACCGACAGCCGCGTCTCCCTGCTCACCGGCATCCACCGCAAGGAGGTGCGCCGGTTGCGCGGCGCCGGCGCGCCGGTGAGCGCCGTGCCGGCCGTGGTCTCGCGCACGAGTCGGATCATCGCACGCTGGATCGCCGACCCGGCCTTCACCGATCCGCAGGGCCAGCCCCTGCCGCTGCCGCGCACCGCCGACGCGGGCACGCCCTCTTTTGAGGCCCTGGTCGCCGGGGTGACCCGGGATCTGCGCCCCCGGGCGGTTCTCGACGAGTGGCTCGACCGCGGGCTCGCCTTCACGGATGCGCAGGACCGGATCGTGTTGGCGGAGGCCGCCTACGTGCCGCGCGGGGACGGCGGGGCCGAGCCGCAGCTCTACTATTTCGGCCGCAACCTGCACGACCATATCGCGGCGAGCGTCGCCAACATCCTCGGCGACACGCCGCGCTTCCTCGAGCGGGCCGTGCATTATGACGGACTGTCCAAGGAACTCGCCGCCCAGCTCGAGGCGCGGGCGCGCGAAATCGCCATGGCGGCCCTGCAGCAGGCCAACCGCGAGGCGCATGCCGCCTGCGCGACCGATCCCGGCGGCGCGCACCGCTGGAATTTCGGCCTCTACGTCTACGCCGAGGCCGCACCGCCGGCCCGGCCCACGGACGGGCGCTGAGAGGCCGGCCGGTGCGAGCCTTCCCGAACCGCCGATCCGTCCTGCGCCTGCTCGCTGGCGCCGCCACCCTGCTGCCCGGAATCGCCCGGCCCCAGGAGAGCCCGCCCGATCAGGGGATCGGCGGCACCGGCATGAAGATGACCGACGAGCCGAAGGACGGGCCCCTCGGCGAGGGCGACCGCGGCATCGGCGGCACCGGGGTGATCGGCACGATCCGCCGGTTCGGCTCGATCATCGTCAACGACCTGCGCATCGCCTACCCGTCGGAGGTCGAGGTGCGGATCGACGGGGAACCCGCCAAGGCCGCGGACCTGAAGATCGGCCAGGTCGTGCAGGTCGTCGCCCGGCCGGAGCGCGGCGGCCTCGGCACAAGCCGGATCGACGTGATCAGCGAGGTTGTCGGGCGGGTGGACTCCGTCGCCCCGGGACGGATCATCGTGCTCGGCCAGCGGGTCGTCACGACCGGGCTCACGGGCGATTGGCAAGCCGGCACCCGGGTGGCGGTGAGCGGCCTGCGCCGGCCGGACGGCGTGATCGTGGCGAGCCTGATCGAGCCGCGCAATTTTGGGCCGGACCGCGTCGCCGGGCCGGTGCGGCGCGACGCGGGCGGGGGCCTGGCGATCGGCGGCCTGCGCCTGAAGGGCGCCGACGCCTTGCCCCCGGGGCGGCGCG
Organism: Methylobacterium sp. ARG-1; assembly: GCF_001262595.1. Lineage (NCBI taxonomy): Bacteria > Pseudomonadati > Pseudomonadota > Alphaproteobacteria > Hyphomicrobiales > Methylobacteriaceae > Methylobacterium > Methylobacterium sp. ARG-1. The sequence continues at coordinate 87,075 of NZ_LHCD01000013.1, read as the reverse complement.
CGATGGTGACCGGCGTGACCGAACCCGGACTCCTCGACGTGACCAACACCCCGGAGGTCGGGCTCCCCTTCCCCCCGGGCATCCGGCGGGTGTCGATCGAGGCCTATATCGGCCGGGCCGAGGCGGGCGCCGGCCTCGATCTCGGATCGGGCCTCGTCGTGTCGGGCTATGCCGGGCTGCGGGTGCCGCGCCAGGGCAGCGTGCACGGGGTGCTCACCGCCGACATCGCGCCGGACGGCGGCCTTACCCTGGGGCGGCTCCGGGTCGACGACCGGATCCCCGCCGAACCGTCCCGGCGGCCGGGATCGCCTCGGTTCGAGCGCGAGCGCGACGGCCTCGACCTGCAGAAGCTGCCCGACCTGCCGGAGATGCCCCGCGAGCGGCCCGGCCGGCTCGGTACAGAGCCGGGCAGAAGCCGGAGCCCGTTCGGCGGCCTCGGCGATTCCCACGGCCCCACGATCGACACCCGCCCCGGCGCGGGCAGCATCCCGGGCACGGACGGCCCCGGCGGTTTCGGCCCGCCCCGCGGCTTCGGTGGTCCTCCAGGCGGCCCAGGCCCGGGCGCCCCCGGCGGCGGGTTCGGGGGACCGGGCGGTTTCGGCGGCCCACCCGGCGGGGGTGGCCGGCGCTGAGCCGCGCGATCAGCCCCCCGCCTCCCGCGTCAGCAACGCGCGCTTGCGGGCGACGCCCCAACGGTAGCCCGACAGGGCACCGTCCGAGCGGACCACCCGGTGGCACGGGATCGCCACCGCCAGATGGTTCGCCCCGCAGGCCTGGGCGACGGCCCGCATGGCGGTTGGCGCCCCGATGGCGCGGGCGATGTCGGCGTAGGTGGCGGTCGCGCCCACCGGGATCGCCCGGAGCGCCGCCCAGACGCGCTGCTGGAACGCCGTGCCGCGGATGTCGAGGGGCAGGTCGACGCCGGTGCCCGGCGCCTCGACGAGGCCGATGACCCGGGCCATCCAGGCCTCGAAATCCGGGTCGCCGCCCTCGATCTCCGCCCCCGGGAAGCGGTCCTGGAGGTCGTGGACTAGAGGCTCGGGCTCGTCGCCGAGCAGGATCGCGCAGATCCCGGCCTCGGTGGCGGCGACCAGGATCGCGCCGAGGGAACAGGCGCCGACGCCGAACCTGATGCGGATGCCGAGGCCGCCCTTGCGATAGACGGCGGGCGCCATGCCCAGGCGCCCGGCGGCGTCGGCGTAGAACCGGCTCGCGGTCCCGTAGCCGGCCTCGTAGAGCGCCGCCGTCACGCTGACCGCCTTGGGCAGGCCGGCGGCCAACGCCTCGGCCCGGCGGGCGGCCGCGTAGGCCTTCGGGGTGACCCCGGTGGCGGCCTTGAACACCCGGTGGAAATGGAAGGCGCTCAGGCCCGCGGCGCGGGCCAGGTCGGCCAGCGGCGGCATCGTCTCGGCGGCGTCGATCAGGCGGCAGGCCCGGGCCACGGCCTCGGCCCGGCGCTCGGCCAGCCCGGGCTCGTCCGGCCGGCAGCGCCGGCAAGGCCGGAAGCCCGCTTCCTCGGCGTCGGCGCAGGTCGCGTGGAAGGTGACGTTCTCGGGCCTTGCCGCCCGGGAGGGGCAGCTCGGGCGGCAATACACGCCGGTGGTGCGGACCGCGTAGACGAAGCGGCCATCCGCCCGCCCATCGCGGGCGGCGAGCGCCGCCCAACGCTCGGCATCCTCGGAATTGGCAGTCGAGAGAGCGGCCATGGCCGCATTATGCGGTGTGCCGGCGGCGTTGGGGAGGGGCTTGGCGGAGGCGGACATGACGGGACCTGCCGGCTGCGTATATCGAGTGCCCGTCACCCTGCCGTCCGGCGGCCGGGACCGCATCCTGCGCCTTGCTGCCGAATTCCCGATCGTCCTCCCGAGTGCGTCATGGCGTCGAGCAACACCGATCACATCCATGTCGGGCGGGACGGCTGGCTGTTCCTGAAGACCGGGACCAACGACATCCTCGGGCAGTTCGAGCGCCCGGAGGAGACCACCGACCTAATCTGGAGCTGGCGCAGCCTCGTGGCGACCCGGGAGCGCCGGCTGCGCGCGCTCGGCATCCGCTACCGCCACGTCGTCGCGCCGGACAAGCTGCTGATCTACGACCATCGCCTCGACGGCATCGCCATCGCGCCGGAGGCCTCACCGGCCTGCCGGCTGCTCCACACCGAGCCGCCGCTCGGCAGCCTATGGCGGCGGGGCCTCACCGGTCTCTACGCGGATTGGCGCCGGCGGAAGCGCTGGCGAGAGACCTGCATCGATCTGGTCACGCCGATGCGCGCGGCTCGCGACGCATCCGACCTCTATTGCCGGACCGACACCCATTGGAGCTTCGACGGCTGCTACCTGGCCTATGCCGAGATCTGCCGGGCCTTCGGGGCGGAGCCGCGGGCGGATCTGCGCAAGCGGCCCTTCACCCAGATCGACCACGATGGCGATCTCGGCAGCGCCTTCGACCCGCCCCGCCGGGCGCCGTCACGGGCCTATCGGATCCAGCAGGACGCGGTACGGACCTATGCCAGCCCGATCGTTGAGGCGCGCGAGAAGGCGGGCCTGCTGCACACGCTCCATGTCGGCGCCAACGTCGTCTACGGCAACGCGAAAGCGACCGATCCGCGCCGCCTGGCGCTGTTCGGCGACTCGTTCTCGCACGTCATGCCATACATGCTGACGATCCTGCTCGCGGAGACGTTCCGCGAGGTCCACTTCGTCTGGAACACGTCGCTCGACTGGTCCTACATCGACCGGGCGAAACCGGACCTGGTCCTGACCGAGGTGGCCGAGCGCTTCATGGCGCAGCTGCCGGACGACAGCTTCTCGCTCGACGCCTACGTGCAGGAGCGGTTCGGCGCCGAGCTGGCGAACCGAGGCGCTTAACCTTCGAGCTTCGCCATCAGCGCCTCGGACAGGGCGAAGTTGACGTAGACGTGCTGCACGTCGTCCTGGTCCTCGATCACCTCGACCAGGCGGATCAGCTTCTCGCCGGTCTCGTCGTCGACATCGATCGTGTTCTGCGCCTTCCAGATGAGGCCGGTGCGGGTTGGCTCCCCAAAGCGGGCCTCCAGGGCCTTGGCGACCTCGCCGTAGGAATCCTGCGCGCAGACGACCTCGTGGCCCTCCTCGCTGGAGCTGACGTCGTCAGCGCCCGCCTCGATCGCCGCCTCCAGCATCGTGTCGGCATCGGCCACGCTCGCCGGGAAGCCGATCACGCCGACGCGGTCGAACATGAACGCCACGGCGCCGGTCTCGGCGAGGCTGCCGCCGGACTTGGTGAAGGCCGAGCGCACATCCGAGGCGGTGCGGTTGCGGTTGTCGGTCTGCGCCTCGACGATCAGCGCGGCGCCGCCGGGGCCGTAGCCCTCGTAGCGGATGTCCTCGTAGTTCTCGCCCTCCGCACCGGCGGCCTTCTTGATGGCGCGCTCGATATTGTCCTTGGGCATGTTCTCGGCGCGGGCCGCGATGATCGCGGCGCGCAGGCGCGGGTTCATGGCCGGGTCCGGCGTGCCGAGCTTGGCCGCCACGGTAATTTCGCGGGCGAGCTTGCCGAACACCTTCGAGCGGACCGCGTCCACCCGGCCCTTCCGGTGCATGATGTTCTTGAACTGCGAATGGCCTGCCATGTTGCGTGAGACTTTGTTCGTTGGCGCGGGCGGGCGTGTGGGACCCCGCCGTCGCGGCTGTGAGGTCGCCGCGTTATAGGCCGCCGGCTTCCGACGAGGCAACGCGCCAACCGATCGTTACGACAAGGGAAAGATCGCGCCCCCCGGACGTTGGTGCACATCCGCAGCTGGAAACCCGATGTCGAGCCGGACTGAACACAGCCATCCCGTGACAACCGCACGGGCCAGCGATCGCCGCTGGTTCAAGCTCGGGATCGCCACGCTGCTCGGCGCGGTGGCCGGCTCGATGCTGTTCGCCACCGAAGCAAAGGGGCGGCCGGAGGCGCGCCGGCGCTAAGCGGCTTCACCCGTCAGCCCGCGCGATCCTCCGACCCATGCGGGCAATGCCGCGGCGGCCGCTCCAGCAAGCGCTCCGTACAGGGACGTGCGGGGCGGATCCCGCCTCAGGCCGCCCGGACAGTGGCGAGAAAGCGCCCGACCTCGGCGGTGAGCCGCTCCGATTGGCGCGACAGCTCGGAGGCCGAGTCCAGGACATCGCCCGCCGCCGCGCCGGTCTTCTCCGCAGCCCCGGCCACGCCCGTGATGGTGCGGGTCACCTCGCCGGTGCCGGAGGCCGCCTGACCGACATTGCGGACGATCTCCTGGGTCGCCGCATCCTGCTCCTCCACCGCCGCCGCGATTGAGGCGGACACCGTGCTGATCTCCCGGATGCGGGCGGCGATCTGCCCGATCGCGGTCACGGCCTCGCCCGTCGCGCCCTGGACCTGGCCGATCTGATGGCCGATCTCGTCGGTCGCCTTGGCGGTCTGGTCGGCCAGCGCCTTGACCTCGGACGCCACCACCGCGAAGCCCTTGCCCGCCTCCCCGGCCCGGGCGGCCTCGATCGTGGCGTTGAGCGCAAGCAGGTTGGTCTGCGCGGCGATGCCCGAGATCATGCCCACCACCTCGCCGATCTTGGCGACGCTCTTCGTGAGCGCGGTCACGAGTGCGGCCGTGTGGTCCGCCTCGCCCACCGCGGTCCGGGCCAGATCGGCCGAGCCCGAGACCTGCCGGCCGATCTCCTGCACCGAGGCACCCAGCTCCTCGGCGGCCGCCGCCACCGTGTTCACGTTGGACGCAGCCTGTTCGGCGGCGGCCGCGACAGTGGTCGAGCGTTCCGCCGTATCGGCCGCGGTGGACGCCATGGTCTGCGCGGTGGCCTGCAACGCCCCGGCCGAGGTCGAGAGTGTACCGACGATTCCGCTGGTGGCCTGCTCGAACGCATCGGCCATCTGGCGCGTGGCCGCCCGGCGCTGTTCCTCGGCGACGCGCCGGGCCTCGGCGGTTTCCGCCTCCAGGGCCTTGGTCCGGATCAGGTTGTCCTTGAACACCTGCACGGCCCCGGCCATGGACCCCAGCTCGTCCCGGCGATCGAGGCCGGGCACCTCCGTCCCGAGCTCTCCGTCGGCGAGGCGCCGCATGGCCGCCGCCAGGCCGACGATCCGCCGGACGACACGGAACTGCACGATCAGGATCGCCAGCACGGCCAATCCGGCAGCGAACACGATCGCCGTGACGGCGAGGGCGAGGTCCTGGCGGGCTTCGGCGGCGGCCGCCCGCGCCTTGTCCACGGCAGAGCCGATGACCGCCGCCGCCGCCTCGGAGACCGCCTTCTGGCGGCCGAAGATCCCCGAATCCCAGTCCGCGCTCGGAACCGAGATCTTGCGGCCGGCCGCGAAATCGGCCGCGACCGACGCCTGAACCTGGACCCATTGCGGATTGGCCTGGGCCGCCTTCGCGCGGGCATAGGCGTCCTTCACGGCGGCGTCGAAATCTCCGATCGCGATCACGCGCTCGGCGACCCGCCAGGCCGTGAGGGTCTCCGTCTCGGCGGCATTCAACCGGACCGCATCCGCGGGCGTGGGGACACGACCGCTGGCCATGATCTCGCCGACCAGGGACGCGGTCCGGCCGCTGCTCGTCCGCGAGAGCCACGTCGCCGCCCGGGCATCGATGAAGCTCCCGAAGGCGGGGTCGAGCGCCTGGATCGTCCGTTCGGTCATGTCGGATGCGGCTTCGAGTTCGGCCAGGAAACGGTCGCAGAGCTCGTCCAGCTTGGTGCCCAGGGCTAGGTCGCGCGCCGCGACGGGCACATTGAAGGCCGCGTCCACGGCCGGACGCAACCGCCTCCACGCGTCCACGAGACCCTGGAGGTCGACGCCCTTGGCCTTGAGGGCGCCGTCGCGCACGTCGCCCAGCTCGGCCAGGGCCGCATTGACCGCCGTGTCGAACGCGGCGCGCCCCTCGAGGGCGGTCTGCCGATGGAGGCGGAGAGCATCGGCTTCATCCAGAAGCGCGATCTTGGTCCATCCGCGCTCGGTCCGAAGCTGGTTGAGGCTGGCGAAGAGGTCGCGGTCGATCGCCATGTGCTGGGCGACCTGCGTCGCGATATCGGATTTCCTCCTGTTTTCACCGACCTGCAGGGCGGCCAGGACGATAGCCAGAAGACCGACAAGCGAGACGATCGCCATGAGCAGCATGCGAATCGTTATTTTAGGCATGGTCGGCCGTCCGTCTCAGTAGATACCTTCGTATAAATCTAAGCTGAGCTCATGTCTAGAATTTTGTGATCCAATTTTATCTTCAAAATCCGATAATAATGATCGCGATATCGCAAAAACTTATTACTAAGGCAATCGGGTTACAACTTCATACAGAAACGCGTCCGTGTAACCGGCATTCATGATTGATCGGATGGGGTCTGGAAACTTGTCATCCGAGAACCGGACGGGGCTTTTCGCCCACCCTTACTCTCCGATCCGGCATCGCCGGGAGCCCGCGCGGGACCAAGCCTGATCCGGGCGGCCTCACCTTCGGGCGTGCGGAAGCGCGCGGCAACGCGGCCGATGACGGCTTGAAGCCGTGCCGGATGCCCGGGTCTCCCCCTGCCCCGCTACGATCCAGGCCTCGCGTTCGGCGGTCCATGCCGGAGATGCCCGAACCGCTTGAACGATCCCGACCAAACAACGGGAGGCGTGAGCATCGCGCTCGGTGCAAGACGATGGATCGCCGCCTCAGCGCAATCCCGCGTGCCAATCCCTCAGCGCGGCCAGCGTCACCACCCGGTCCGGCCATTCCAGCCCGGCCAGGTGCCGGTGCGGGTGACCCGGCTCGCCGAGGTCGGAGAGTGCCGAGAAGGCGCCGTCGAGCCGATGGCTGTCGGTGTAGCGGCTTCGGGTCGCCAGGACCGGGAGGCCGGCGGCGCGGGCCGAGGCGATGCCGGGGGCGGAATCCTCGAAGGCCACCGCCTCCGAGGCCGGCACACCGAGACGGTCGAGCGCCAGCAGGAAGACGTCGGGGGCGGGCTTCTTGCGGTCAGCCTCGTCGCCGGCCGCGATCACCGCGAAGGGCGCGTCGGAGGACGGAAAGTTCGCCGCCAGTAGCCGATCGACATTCGGCCGGCTGGTGGTGGTGGCGATGGCCAGCCGCAGGCCGCCAGCCCGGGCCTCGGCGACGAGCCGGGCGATCCCCGGGCGCAGGGGTAGCCCGGTCTCGGCCATCAGATCGCCATACGCGATCGTCTTGCGGGCGTGGATCTCGGGGGCCTGCGCGTGGAAGGACGCGGCCTCGCCGGGATGGCGCGTATCGATGTAGTGGCTGAGCCGTTCCTTGCCGCCCATCACGGTGAGCAGGTCGGCGTAGAGCGCCGGGTCCCAGCGCCAGGGCAGGTCCAGCGCCGCGAAGGCGCGGTTGAAGGCCTGCCGGTGCAGGTCCTCGGTCTCGGCCAGCGTGCCGTCGACGTCGAAGATCAGCGCCCTCAGCACGAGAGGTCGCGGCCGGAGGCGCCCTCCGCGCCGGCCCGGATCGCCGCGATGCGCTCCGCATAGGCGTCGGGACCGCCGCTGAACACCGCGTTGCCGGCCACGAACGTGTCGGCGCCGGCGCGGCTCGCCGCCTTCACGGTCTCGGCATCGATGCCGCCATCGACCTGGATGCGGATGTCGCGGCCGGCCACCATGGCGCGGATCCGCGCGACGCTCTCCATGGTGCTCTTGAGGAATTTCTGGCCGCCGAAGCCGGGATTGACGGTCATCACCAGCACGAGATCGACCATATCGAGCACCGGCTCGACCAGGGCGGCGGGGGTGCCGGGATTGAGCGCCACGCCGGCGCGCTTGCCGAGGTCGCGGATGGTCTGGAGCGAGCGGTGGATATGCGGCCCGGCCTCGGCATGGACCGTGATCCCGTCGGCCCCGGCCTCCGCGAAGGCCGCGAGATACGGGTCGGCCGGCGCGATCATCAGGTGCACGTCGAAGAACGTGTCGGTGTAGGAGCGCAGCGCCTTCACCACCGGCGGGCCGAAGGTGATGTTGGGCACGAAGTGGCCATCCATCACGTCGAGATGGATCCAGTCGGCCCCGGCCTCGGCCACCGCGCGGGTCTCCTCCGCGAGGCGGGCGAAATCGGCGGACAGGATCGACGGGGCGATGACGGGAGGGAGCATGGGATATCCAGGATCGGGCGTGCGCGCATAGAGGCCGACAGGTTTCGCCCCGTTTACGTCGCCTCGCCGGCGGTTCCTACCCCCGCGTTTGGCCCTGCCGGATGAGCCCGATGGCGGTCTTCGCTGCCAGCGTCAGGGGCTCGGGCGGTGCCTCCAGGGCGAACCAGTCCAGGCCGTCGTGCTTGTCCGGCTCGATCCCGATGCCGAGTTCCTCGGCGACCTCGCGCTTCACCGCGTCGGCCACGGGCTCGAACAGGTCGACCTTCCCGCCCGCCAGCTCCCGTTGCCCGGCCTCCGGCTCGGCTCTGTCGGTAGCCAGGATCGTCATTGCGAGCGCAGCGAAGCAACCCAGTGATCCGCCACGTCTTGGGAGCGCACGCTGCCCTGGGTTGCTTCGCTGCGCTCGCAATGACGGCGGGGAATGATTGGCTGAGGGACCGGTGCAGGACCAAGGGCAAGTTGCATGGCTCCGTCATTCCGAAACGACGGAGGCGCCCCCCTCCCTGCAATCAGGGAGGCCCCATCCCAGAAGATTACGCCAGACGGCGGCGGCGTTCCACGAGCTGCATGATCATCGGCGTCAGGATCAGCTGCATGGCGAGGTCGAGCTTGCCGCCCGGGATCACAATGGAATTGGCCCGGCTCATGAAGCTGTCGTGGATCATCGACACGAGATAGGAGAAGTCGATCCCCTTCGGATCCTTGAACCGGATCACCACCATCGATTCGTCGGCGGTGGGGATCCAGCGGGCGATGAACGGGTTCGAGGTGTCGACGGTCGGCACCCGCTGGAAGTTGATGTCCGTGAACGAGAATTGCGGGCAGATGGTCTGCACGTAATCCGGCATCCGCCGCAGGATCACGTCGGTTACCGCATCCGTGGAATAGCCGCGGAACGACCGGTCCCGGTGCAGCTTCTGAATCCATTCGAGGTTGATCACCGGCACGACGCCGATCTTCAGGTCGGCGTAGCGGGCGATGTCGACATCCGGGTCGGCCACGCAGCCGTGCAGGCCTTCGTAGAACAGCAGGTCGGAATCCGGCGGGAAGTCCTCCCAGGGGGAAAAGCTGCCCTCCGGGATGCCGTAGGCCCGGGCGTCGTGCTGGTCGTGGGCGTAGTGGCGGGTCCGGCCGGTGCCGCTCTCGGCGTAGCTGCGGAACACCGCCTCCAGCTCGGGCAGCAGGTTCGCCCGGGGCGCGAAATGCGACAGCGTCGGCTCGCGCGCCATCATGGCCCGCATCGTGTCCCGGTCGAAGGCGTGGAAGCCGTCGCCCTCGATGAACACCGCGCGCACGTCCTCCCGGCGGAAGATCTGCTCGAAGGTGTTGCGCACCGAGGTGGTGCCGGCCCCGGAGGAGCCGGTCACCGAGATGATGGGGTGCCGCGCCGACATGGTTTTGGACTTTGCGTTGCGTCTATGACCGCATCAGCCCGCGCTGGCCGAACAGCGGGGAGCGGCCGGCATCGGGCTTGCCGCCGGCATAGTAGGTGGCCACGCAATCGACCTCTTCGGTGGAACCGCAGACCAGGGGCGCACGCTCGTGGATCCCGGTCGCGACCAGGTCGAGGATGCGGGTCTGGCCGTCCGTCGCGGCCCCGCCGGCCTGCTCGACCAGCATCGCCACCGGGGCGACCTCGTATAGCAGCCGCAGGCGGCCGCGGGCGTAGTTCTTGCGGGCGTCGCCCGGATACAGGAACACGCCGCCCCGGGTCAGAACGCGCTGGATGTCGGCCACCAGGGAGGCGAGCCAGCGCATGTTGTAATCCTTGTCGCGCGGCCCCTCGGTGCCGCGCTGGCAATCCTCGATATAGGCCTTCACCGGGGCGTCCCAGTGCCGGGCGTTGGAGGCGTTGATCGCGTATTCCTTGGCCGAGGCCGGGACCGACATGGCCGGGCTGGTCAGGCGGAACACGCCCTCGGCGCGGTCGAGGACGTAGGATTGCGTGCCGTCGCCCAGGGTCAGGATCAGCGCGGTGGCCGGGCCGTAGGTCACGAAGCCGGCGGCGATCTGGGCGGTGCCGGGGGTCGTGAACGAGGCCAGCGGGTTGGCCGGATCCTTGATCGACGGTCGGATGCCGAAGATCATCCCCACCGCCATGTTGACGCCGATGTTGGACGAGCCGTCGAGCGGGTCGATAGCGACCGCCAGCGGCGCGTCCGGGTTCAGCCGCATCACCTCCTCGGCCTCCTCGGAGGCGACCTCGGCCACGGGGGCGCCCTGCAGGGCGGCGGTCACGCTCTCGTGCGCGATCACGTCGAGCGCCTTCTGCACGTCGCCGTCGCTGTTGTGATCACCCGCCGCCGCGAGGTCGCCGCCGAGCGCGCCGCGCCCGATCAGGGCGCTGATCTCCACCGCCGAGCCCGCGATCGCACGGATCACCGCGGCCGCATCCTTCAACGCCGGGTTGGCCTCGACCGCCTGCGCCAGGCAGGTCTCGAGAGGCGTCCCGATCGCTGCTGAAATTGCCATCGGCCTATCTCTCCTGCTGGGATCCCGCCTGCCGGGATCGCGCGTTCCGCGCCGGGTCTGTAGCGACCCCTCTATCACCATGATAGCGGGCGGCGCGCCCCGATCGACAAGAACCGGAGACGCCACGCTCAAGATTTCTGGGGGATCTTGTGTCATAGGACAAAAAAAACGAGACCTCCGCCATGCGCAATCTCTCCCTCAAGCAGCTCCAGGCGGTGGCGGCGGTGGCCCGCCTGGGTACCATGACCCGGGCAGCCCAGGAGCTGAACGTCACCTCGGCCGCACTCTACGCGCGCATCCGCCAGCTCGAGGAGGAGGCCGGCCTGCTGCTGTTCGACCGGACCCCGGGCGGCCTCAAGCCCACCGATGCCGGCCGCGAGATGCTCTGGGCGATCGACAGCATCAACACCGTTCTGGAGACCTGCACCGACCGGCTGCGGACTCTGCGCGGCGCGGAAGGCGGGCGCGTCGCACTGGGCGTCGTCTCCACCGCTAAGTACTTCGCCCCCCAGGTGATCGCCGGCTTCGTCAAGAAGCATCCGGGCGTCGAGATCAGCCTGTCGGTGCGCAACCGCGGCCAGACCGTCGAAGCCCTGCGCGGTTACGAGATCGATTTCGCCGTCATGGGCCGCCCGCCCCGGGACTTCCCCATCGAGGCCGCGACCTTCGGCCCGCACCCGCTGGTGCTCGTCGCGGCCCCGAGCCACCCGCTGGCCGGACGGACCGGCCTGTCCCGCGAAGACTTGGCCGACCAGCCATTCTTCTTCCGCGAAGAGGGTTCCGGCACGCGCACGGTCTTCGAGGAGTTCATGAGCGGCATCCTGGTCAAGCGCGCGCTCCTCGACATCGATACCGGCTCCAACGAGACGATCAAGCAATCGGTGATGGCCGGGCTCGGCATCGCGCTCCTGTCGGTGCATTCCGTGGCGGCCGAGGTCGAGAGCGGCCGCCTCGCCCTCCTCGACGTCAAGGGCTTGCCGATCCGGCGCGACTGGTACGCGGTGCGCCGGGCCGACAAGGTGCTGGGGCCGGCGGCCTCCGCGGTCTGGTCCTACCTGATGAGCGACGGCGCCCGCATGCTGCCGGGCGTGGCGTTGCCGGACGCCGCCGGAGCCAAGGCATGAGCGCGGCCGGCATCGTTGTGGCCGGCGCCGGCCAGGCGGGCTTCCAGCTGGCCGCCTCCCTGCGCGAGGGCGGCTTCCGGGACCCGATCACCCTGGTGGGCGACGAGACCGCCCTGCCCTACCAGCGGCCGCCCCTGTCCAAGGCCTATCTCGCCGGCAAGACCGACGCGGAGGGCCTGTTCCTGCGCCAGCGCGGCTTCTTCGCCGAGCACGCCATCGCCCACCGGCCGGGGATCCGGGCCGTCGCGATCGACCGGGCCGGGCAGCGCCTGTGGCTCTCGGACAGCCAGAGCCTCCCCTACGACCACCTCGTTCTGGCCACCGGCGCGCGCAACCGGCCGCTGCCGGTGCCGGGGGCCGATTTCCCGAACGTGCGCCAATTGCGCGGCCTCGCAGACGCCGACGCACTCCGGGCGGCGCTCGACGAGGCCAAGGCGATCGTGGTGATCGGCGCCGGCTTCATCGGGCTGGAATTCGCCGCCGTGGCCGCCGCCCGGGGCCTGTCGGTGGCCGTCGTGGAGGCGGCCGACCGGCCGATGGCCCGGGCGGTCTCGCCGGAGATCGCGCAGTTCTTCCGCGGCGCCCATGAGGCGATGGGCGTGCGCTTCGCGTTCGGGGCCGGTGTGACGGCGGTCACCGGACGGGACGGCCGCGCCACCGGCATCACCCTGGCCGATGGCCGGGAGCTTCCCGCCGACTTCATCCTGATCGGCATCGGCGTGCTGCCGAACCGGGAGCTCGCCGCGGAGGCCGGTCTTCCGGCGGAGGACGGGGTGCGGGTCGACGCGTTCCTGGCGACGCCCGATCCCGCGATCTCGGCGATCGGCGATTGCGTCCGCTTCCCGAGCCCGTTCGCCCACGGGCTCAGCCCCGACGGCACCGTGCGGATCGAGTCGGTGCAGAACGCCATCGACCAGGGCCGCTGCCTCGCCGCGCGGCTCAACGGCAAGCCGGCGGCCTACGGGGCGCTGCCGTGGTTCTGGAGCGACCAGGGCCCGCACAAGCTGCAGATCGCCGGCCTGTCCGGGCCCGGCGATGCCAGCGTGGTCCGAGGCTCCGGCCCGGCATTCTCGGTGTTCCGCTTCCGGGACGGGGCCTTGAGCGCTGTGGAATCGGTCGACCGGGCGGCCGACCACATGATCGCCCGGCGCCTGCTGGCGGCGGGCACGCGGCTGACCCCGGAGCAGGCGGCCGATCCCGCCTTCGACCTCAAGGCGCTGGCGATGGCGCGGCCCTGACCGGCCCGGTCAATCCGAGAAGGCGATCTTCGGGCCCGGCCGCTGCAGGGCCATTGCGGTGGCGATTCCGAGGGCCAGGATCGTGACCGCGCAGGCGGCGAGCGCCCCGAACTGCCCGAGCTGCAGCAGCGCCTGGCCCAGGACCGCGACCCCGAGCGCCTGACCGCAGAAGAACGAGAAGGCGTGCAGCGCCACCGCGGAGGCGCGGGCCGTCGGCGCGACCTCGGTCACCTGGGTCTGGAAGGTGTTGTGCAGCATGTAGAAGCCGAGCCCCATGGCGGTCAGGGCGGCGCAATCCACCTGCCAGCTGCCGGCAAGCCCGACCACGGTGAGCGCGGCGCCGCAGATCAGCCCACCGCCGATCAGCATCCGGGGCATGCCGAGCAGGCGCACCAGCAGCCCGACCAGGGCCGAGTAGAGCAGGCCGCCGATGGCGAAGCCGGCGAGCACCAGGCCGGCCTCGCGCGGGCCACCCTCGCCGCGGGCCTCGATCAGCGGGGCAAGATGCGGGAACACGCCGAAGATCGCGATCGCCTCGATGAACACCGCGGAGAACAGGATCCGGGCCCGCGGATTGGCCAGGATCGTCCGGTAGCGCCGCACCGCCTGCCCGAAAGCCGGGCGGCGGGCGGGCGCGCGGCCGGTGCGGTCGAAGCCGAACACCGTCGCGGCGCAGGCGATGGCGGCGACCAGCGCGGTCACGGCGAACACGCCGCGCCAGCCAATCGCGACCTCGATCAGCCCCGCGAAGGTCGAGCCGGTGAGCTGCCCGAGGATCGCCGCCACCAGGAAGCGCCCGATCGCCACCTGCCGCCGGTCCATGGGGACCCGGTCGCCCAGCAGCGCGAGCGACAGCGGGATGCAGCCGCCCGCCGCCGCCCCGGCCAGCATCCGCAGGCCGAACAGGGCGCCGATATTGGGGGCGAGGCTGCACAGGACGAGGGCGCCGGCGAGCACCGCCAGGCAGACGCTCATCACCCGTTCCTTGCCGAGCGCGTCGCCCACCGGGCCGAGCACCGGCTGGATGAAGGCGTAGGGCAACGCGAAGGCGGTGGAGAGCAGCGCCACCGTGTGGGCGTCGCTGCCGAGGTCCCGGGCCAGCACGCCGACCAGGGGCTCGACCGAGCGCAGCGCGAAGGTGCTGCCGAACCCGGCGCAGGCCAGCACGACGATCAGGCGCGGGATCGAGCCGGCTGCCGGCTCCGGCGCGCGGGTCGCGGGCGGCGTGAGGGCCGGCTCTTGGCGGTCGAGCATGGGGCGGATTCGCGGGGCGGGCGGAACTCGATGCGGCATCGCATCTCCTTGCCCGGAGCGGAACCCCACTGGGATCAGTGCACGTAGAAGGCCGGGTCCGAATTGTCGCTCGGATGCTCGAACGCCCAGCGGAGCGCCGAGGACAGGGGAATGTTGTAGGTCAGCCCCCGCGGCGGCACCGGCTTGAGGAACCAGGTCTCGTAGATCGTCATGATCTCGGGGCTGCGGTAGAGATCCGCGGTAGCCTTATCGACCACCGCCTTGAAGGCCGGGTCGTCCCGGCGCAGCATGATCCCGTAGGGCTCCGGATCGGACAGGGTCTCCTGGCTGATCACATAGGCCGCCGGATCCTTCGACTGGGCCGCCACGACGCTGAGTTGCACGTCGTCCATCACGAAGGCCGCCGCCCGGCCGGTCTCGACCATCAGGAAGGCCTCCGGCACATCCTTGGCGGCGATCACCGTGATGCCGAGCTTGCGCTCGTTGTTGGCCTTGATCAGCATCAGGATGTTGGTCGAGCCGGCCACCGACGAGACCACCTTGCCGCGCAGATCATCCAGGCTGGCGATCTTCTGGTCCTTCCGGGAGACGAACCGGGTCGCCGTGAGGAAGTGGGTGTTGGTGAAGGCGACCTGCTTCTTGCGCTCCGCGTTGTTGGTCGTGGTGCCGCATTCGAGATCGGTGGTGTTGTTGGTCATCAGCGGGATTCGGGACGAGGAATTCACGAACTCCATCGCGACCTCGAGACCCGGCATCTTCAATTCGCGCTTCACGGCGTCGGCGATCGTCCGGCAGATATCGACCGCGAAGCCGACCACCTTCTGGTTCTGGTCCAGGTAGCTGAACGGCGGCGAGCTATCGCGCACGCCGAGCACGAGCCGGTTGCTGTCCTTGATCTTCTTGAGGGTGCCGGTCAGCGGGTCGGCCTGCGCCGCCGGGGGTAGGATCGCGAGCAGCACGGCGAGGATCGGGGTGAGCAGGCGCATGGGCTGGCGGGCTCCGGGATCGTGCATCGGGGCGCCGTCCGAGCTGGCCGGCGGGGTGCCCGACCGCGTGCCGGAACGGGCGCCCGCCTATCCCTCAGCAAGAGTCCGGCCGCGACAATGCCGAGCGGTGGGCCGAAGACCCGTTTGCGATCACATCGGGCTGCCTGATACCGGTTGTCATCTGGATTCATCCGCGTGCAGCACCGGCAATGTTCGCAGGGCCTCGGTGGCGTAATCAAGGAAGGCGCTCACCCGGGCGGGCCGGAGCCCCTGGCTCGGGGTCACGAGCTGGACCGGCATCGGCGGCGGCTCGTGGGCGGCGAGCAGGCGCACGAGGCGACCGGCGGCGATGTCCTCGGCGGTCTGGTAAGAGAGCACCCGGGCGATGCCCCGCCCGGCTCGGGCCGCGATTAGCGCCGCCTCGATCTCGTTGACGATCAGCCGTGGTGCCAGGCGCACGCGGTTGGTCCCGAAGCGCCATTCGCGCAGATTGGCCCGGACCATGCCCAGGATGGTGTCGTGGTCGCTCAAGTCGGCGGGCGTTCGTGGCGTGCCCCGCGCCGCGAGGTAGCTCGGGCTCGCCACCACGACCTCGCGCACCTGCCCGACCCGCCGAGCCACGAGGCGGGATTCCGCCAGCTGCCCGATCCGCAGGGCGACGTCGATGCCCTCCTCCACCAAGTCGAGGTTGCGGTCGGCGAGCACCAGCTCGATCTGCACCTCCGCGTAGGCGTCGAGGAAGCCCGACACGATCGGCGCGACGTGCTTGCGCCCGAACAGGACCGGGCCCGTGACCCGCACCAGGCCGCGCACCGCGTCGCCCGCCGCGCCGGAGACGGCCGCGTCGTAGCCCGTGAGCAGGCTGCGCGCCCGCTCGGCCAGTTCGAGCCCCGCCGGGGTCGGGGCCAGGCGCCGGGTCGTGCGCTCCACCAGCCGGGTCCCGGCCCGCGTCTCCAGGCTCGCCAAGGCTCGGGTCGCGGCGGCGGCCGAGCGACGCGACCGACGCGCAGCCCCGGCGAGGCTGCCGGCATCGATGATCGCGACGAAGAGGGCGAGCTCGTCCAGCCGGTCCATGGATCACTTCAGAAGCTGAAATTCTGAGTGCCAGAGGTTCCGGATTATCGCTGCACTTTGCAAGAGCCATATTCGGGCCTCGCTGGAGACCCCGACCATGTCCGACCCCGACCTGACCCTCTACGGCCTGCGCCTCTCGGGCCATTCGCACCGCGCGGAACTGTTCCTGTCCCTGCTGGGGCTGCCCTATCGCTTCGTCGAGGTGGCCAGCGCGGAGCAGCGGGCCGCCGCCGATTTCCGGCGCCTCAATCCCCTCGGCCAGATCCCGGTCCTGACTGATGGCACGGCGGTGATCCCCGACAGCAACGCGATCTTGGTCTACCTGGCCGCGCGCTACGCGCCGGACAGCAGCTGGATGCCGGTTGATCCGTTGGCCGCCGCGGAAGTCCAGCGCTGGCTCTCGATCGCCGCCGGCGAGGTCCGCACCGGGCCCGCCCTGGCCCGGCTGATGGTGGTGTTCGGCGCCCGCGCCGACCGGGCGACGGTGCACGCGACCGCGGCGCGGATCCTCACCTTCATGGACGGGCATCTGGCCGAGCGCCGGTATCTCGCCGCCGAGCGGGCGACGCTCGCCGACATCGCCTGCTATTCCTACGTCGCCCACGCCCCCGAGGGCGGCGTCTCGCTCACGCCCTACCCGGCCGTGCGGGCCTGGATCGCCCGGGTGGAGGCCCTGCCGGGCTTCATCCCGATGCCGGCCTCTCCCATCCCCGAACAGGCGTGAGGTGCGCCATGGCCGACTTCCACGCAGACGAACTCATCGCCCAGGCCCATGCCGGGCACATCCTGGGCGGGACCCCGGCGATCCGGCCGTTCATGCCCGATCAGCACCGCCTGTTCTTTGCGGGGCTCACCTATCTCCTGATCGGGACCGCGGACGCCGCCGGCGCGCCGGTCGCGACCCTCCTGACCGGGCCGCCCGGTTTCGTGCACAGCCCGGACGCGACGCACCTCGCGATCACGGCAGCGCTCGACCCCGCCGACCTGGCGGCCGAGTACCTCGTGCCGGGTGCCGAGGCCGGGATCCTCGGCATCGATCTGGCGACCCGGCGGCGCAACCGCGCCAACGGCCGCATCGTGAACCGCGACCGGGGCGGCCTGACCGTGGCGGTCGACCAGAGCTTCGGCAATTGCCCGCAATACATCCAGCGGCGCGCGGTCGAGCCGGTGCGGCGTGAGCCAGGCTCGACCGAGATCCTGTCGGCCCTGGATACGGAGGCCGGAGCGCTGATCGATGCCGCCGACACGCTGTTCGTGGCGACCCGGTCGCGGGACGGCCTTCGGGAGGGCGGCGCCGACATCTCGCATCGGGGCGGGCGGCCGGGCTTCGTCCGGCGCCGCGGCGACGTGCTGACGGTGCCGGATTTCTCCGGCAACCGCTATTTCAACACCCTGGGCAACCTGATTGGCGAGCCGCGGGCGGCGCTTCTGTTCCTCGACTTCGCCAGGGGCGACCTGCTGGTCCTGCAGGGCCGCACCGAGATCGACTGGACGGGCGCGACGGGGCTCCTCGGCGCGCAGCGCTCCTGGTCCTTCACGGTGACGGGGGGCTGGTGGCGCCGGGCTTCCGTTCCCCTGCGCTGGAGCGCGCCCGAGCCGGCGCCGCAACTCGCGCGCACCGGAATCTGGGCCGAGGCCGAGCGGGCCTGATCCCACGTCAGGCCGCGCCGGCAGCCGCAGCCTCGTGTTCCTGGGCGAGCTTCGCATCCGCGGCCGCGACGGTCTGGAAGGCCGGACGGCCGCGGACACGCCCGACATAGGCCGACAGAACCGGATCGGGCGCCACCAGGCCGAAGCCCATCGTCCAGCCGAGCGCGCTGCCCCAGAGGATGTCGGCGGCGCTGAAGCGCTCGCCCAGCAGGTACGGGCCCGGCTTCAGCGCCTCGGTGATGCGCGCGATGACGCTGTCGCAATCGGCATAGGCCGACATGGCCCGCGGCCCGGGCTCGCGCTTGAGATGGCGATCGATGACGGCAGGCTCGAAGCAGGAGCCGTAGAACACCATCCAGCGCAGATACGTCCCCCGGGCGGGATCGGTGAGGGCGGGCGCGAGACCGGCTTCGGGAAACAGGTCGGCCAGATACAAGTAGACCGCCGCCTGCTCGGTCACCAGCGCCTCGCCGTGGCGGATCGCCGGCACCTTCGCCATCGGGTTGATCGCGCGATAGGCGTCTCCCAGATGCTCGCCCGCCCGCATGTTGAGCACATGCAGGCGATGCGGCACGCCCAGTTCCTCCAACAGCACACGGACACCCGTCGAGCGCGTATTGGGCGCGTGATAGAACGCGATCTCCGGCGTATGCGTCATCGATCATCCTCCAGACTTCTCTGACTTGCGGCGCGACACGCTTCGTCCCGCGGGCGAGGCGGGTCAATCGTACAGCGCGCCGATCCGGCCCGGCAGACCATCCCGGCGTGGCCGAGACCGTTCTGTACGGGGACCTCTCTTCCGCAGGGACCGGAATCGCGGCAGGGACGTTGGGCATTTGTGCGTTGCCGCGCGTTGGAGTGCCGGCCGGCTCAGCGCGACCCGGGGATTCGAGTTCTGATGGCGAAGATACTGTTGGTCGAGGACCATGAAGAGATCTGGGACTTCCTGTCCCGACGCCTCAAGCGCCGCGGCTACGAGGTGATCCTGGCCCATGACGGCGAGGCCGGCGTTCAGCAGGCCCGGTCGGGCCAGCCCGACGTGATCCTGCTCGACATGAACCTGCCGATCCTCGACGGATGGTCGGCGGCGCGGGCGCTGAAATCCGGATCCGACACGCGGGCGATCCCGATCATCGCGCTCACCGCCCACGCCATGTCCGGGGACCGGGACAAGGCGATCCAGGCGGGCTGCGACGACTACCATCCGAAGCCGGTCGATTTCTCCAAGCTGCTCAGCCAGATCAGCGCCGCCCTGGGCGAGACTGCGCAAGCCGGCTGAGCTCGGCCGACACGGCAGGCTCCCCGATCCAGACCGCACCGCTTCCGCGGGCGGCCACGTCCCTGAGTTCGATCTAGAGTGGAGCGTATCCGTGAGCGAGGATCCCGTCACCGCCCAGCGCCTGAAGCAGGGCCTGCCGGTCATCGTCGCGCTGGCTTCGACGCTCCTCGTCGTGTCGATCATGGCGGCCCTGTATCTCGGGCGCGAGATCCTGGTGCCGGTGACGCTGGCGATCCTGCTGAGCTTCGTCCTGGTGCCGGCGGTGCGGGTGCTCCGGCGGATCCGCGTGCCGCGGGCGGCCGCGGTCCTGCTGGTCGTCGTGATCGTGTTCGGCGCCCTGTTCGGGATCGGCAGCCTCATCGCCACCGAGGCGTCGCAGCTCGCCTCCGACCTGCCGCGCTACACCCAGGTGATGCGCACCAAGATCAAGGACCTGCGCGGCGCCACTGCGGGAACCGGGACGCTGTCGCGGATGGTCGACATGGTCCAGGATCTGAGCGCCACGCTGCAGCCGCCTCCGGCCATCGAGGTCAAGGGCGAGCCGGGAACCCGCACGCACCCGCTCACCGTCGAGATCAGCCCCGCCCGGGCGAGCGTCGTCGAGACGTTTCAGACCTTCGCGGGCCCGATCCTGCACCCGCTGGCCACCACCGGGCTGATCCTGATCTTCACGATCTTCATCCTGCTCCAGCGCGAGGACCTGCGGAACCGGGCGATCCGACTGGCGGGCGGCTCAGGGGACCTGCGCCGGGTCACGGCGGCGATCGACGACGCCACCAGCCGGCTCAGCCGGTTCTTCCTGGCCCAGCTCGCCCTCAACATCGCCTTCGGCGTCGTGATCGGGGTCGGCCTCTGGCTGATCGGCGTGCCGAGCCCGACGCTGTTCGGCGTGCTGGCCGCGATCCTGCGCTTCGTCCCCTATATCGGCGCCGCGATCAGCGCCCTGCTGCCGCTGATCCTCGCCGCCGCGGTCGATCCCGGCTGGACCATGGTGATCGCCACCGCGGCCCTGTTCCTGGTGGTGGAGCCGATCGCCGGCCACGTGATCGAGCCGCTGCTCTACGGCCACTCGACCGGGCTGTCGCCGATCGCCGTGATCCTGGCGGCCACGATCTGGACCTTCCTGTGGGGGCCGATCGGCCTGGTGCTGGCCACGCCGCTCACCGTCTGCCTCGTCGTCCTCGGCCGGCATGTCGAGCGGCTCTGGTATCTCGACGTGCTGCTCGGTGACCGGCCGGCCCTGGCGCCGCCGGAGATCTTCTACCAGCGGATGCTGGCGGGCGACCCGGCCGAGGCGATCGACCAGGGCTGGCAGTTCCTCAAGGAGCGCGCCCTCGTCACCTATTACGATGAGGTGGCGCTTGCCGGCCTGCTGCTCGCGCAGGAGGACCTCTCACGCGGCACCCTGGACCGCGCCCGCCAGGACGAGGTCGGCGCCGCGATCCGCACCGTGGTGGCGCGGCTCGGGACCGCGCCGGTGGCGCGGCGGACCTGGCGCGGATCGGCGCGCTCGCCCGACACCGAAACCGCCGCGGCTCTGGCGGCTATCGGTCCCGACCGGCAGGTGGCCGGCATCGTGCTCGCCCGCGAGGATCTGGCACCGGCCTGGCGCAGCGAGACGCCGGTCCTGTGCGTGTCGAGCCGCGGCCCGTTCGACGAGGCGGCGACGCTGATGCTGAGCCAGATCCTGGCCCGGCACGGGCTCGCCTCGCAGACCCTGTCGATGGCCGCGATCCGCGCCGGCGAGCGGCCGGAGAAGCCGGAGGGCCTCGCGCTGATCTGCTTCTCCTATCTGGAGCCGGTCAGCCTGTCGCAGATCCGCTTCACCGTGCGACAGGCCCGTGCAGCAGTGCCGGGCGTGCGCATCCTGGTGGGCTTCTGGCGCGAGCGCGACCCGGCCACTCTGGACCGCCTCCGCCGGGCGACATCGGCGGATTTTCTGGTGACCTCGCTGAACGAGGCGCTCTCGGCAGTCCTCACCGCCTGCCGCGAGCCGGCGCCGACGCGGGTCGCTGCGGCGCCCGTGAAGGCCTTGCCCGGCGCGGCCCGGACGGCGGCGGCCTAGCCGGCCCACGGCTGCGCTTCGCGCGGTAAGCGCGACATTGGCGCCGTCGACAACGTCGATGGGCCCCCTAGAGTCGCTGCCGGATGTCGATCGCTACCGACATCCGCTCCGTTCAAGTCCGAAAGAATCAAGACCGCGCGGCATGTCCGACTCCCCCGAAAAACCCCCGATCGGACCGAGCGCCGTGGTCCAGGACGGCGCGGCCAGCGACGTCTCCGACCGCACCAGCGACATCTTCTTCGCCGCGGTGGAAACCACCCGGATGCCGATGATCGTCACCGATCCGCGCCAACCGGACAACCCGATCATCTTCGCCAACCGCGCGTTCCTGGCAATGACCGGCTACACGCCGGAGGAACTCGTCGGCCGCAATTGCCGGTTCCTGCAGGGGCCCGAAACCGACCGCGAGACCGTCGACCAGATCCGCACGGCAATCGCCGAGAAGCGCGAATTCGCGACCGAGATCCTGAACTACCGCAAGAACGGCTCGAGCTTCTGGAACGCCCTGTTCGTCTCGCCGGTGTACAATTCGGCGGGCGAGCTGGTGTATTTCTTCGGCTCGCAGCTCGACGTCTCGCGCCGCCGCGACGCCGAGGAGGCGCTGGGCCAGGCGCAGAAGATGGAGGCGCTGGGCCAGCTCACCGGCGGCATCGCGCACGATTTCAACAACCTCCTGCAGGTGATCGTGGGCTATGTCGACATCCTCGCCTCCGGTCTGGAGAAGCCGGATGCCGACCGCGCCCGGCTCGGGCGTGCCACCGACAATATCCGGCAGGCGGCCGAGCGCGCGACGACACTGACGCAGCAGCTCCTGGCCTTCGCCCGCAAGCAGCGGCTGGACGGGCGCGCGGTCAACCTCAACACGCTGATCGAGGGGATGCGCGAGATGGTCGCCCGCTCGGTGGGCGAGGTGGTGACGATCGAACTGGATCTCGCCGAGGACCTCTGGAACTGCCGCGTCGACCCGACCCAGGCCGAGGTCGCGATCCTCAACGTGCTGATCAACGCCCGCGACGCGATGCCGGAGGGCGGCACCGTCCGGATCACCACGAAGAACACCGAGGTCGTGTCGAGCGGCGAGATCGGGCCGCTCCGCCCCGGCCGCTACGTCAGCATCGCCATCCAGGATACCGGCACCGGCATCCCGCCCGCCGTGCTCGCCCGGGTGATGGACCCGTTCTTCACCACCAAGGAGGAGGGCAAGGGCACCGGACTCGGCCTGTCGATGGTCTACGGCTTCGCCAAGCAATCGGGGGGCGCCGCCCAGATCGAGTCCGCGGTCGGCGCCGGCACGACGGTGCGCCTGTCCTTCCCGGCGACCGACGGCGACGCGCATGCCCCGTCCAAGGTCTCGCACCGGGCGGTGGACCGGCAGGGCACGGAGACGATCCTGATCGTCGACGACCGCGAGGACGTGGCCGAGCTCGCGCGCACCATCCTGCGGGATTTCGGCTACACGACCCTGATGGCCGGCAATGCCCGCGAGGCGCTGGAGATCCTCGATTCCAGCGAGCGCATCGACCTGCTGTTCACCGACCTGATCATGCCCGGCGGCATGAACGGCGTGTTGCTCGCCCGGGAAGCGCGTCGCCGCCAGCCCAAGCTCAAGGTCCTGCTCGCCACGGGCTACGCGGAGGCGAGTTTGGAGCGAACCGATATCGGCGGTTCGGAGTTTGACCTTCTCAACAAGCCTTACCGGCGCACGGAACTGGTCCGCCGCGTGCGGGCGATCCTCGACGGTCCGACCGGCGTAGGCTGAGCGTGAGGAGAGGCGCGATGGCGCAGGGAGACAAGGCGAAATACACCGACAAGCAGAAGCGCAAGGCCGAGCACATCGCCGACTCCTACGAGGCGCGCGGCGTGCCGGAGAAGGAGGCGGAATCCCGCGCCTGGGCCACCGTCAACAAGGATGATGGCGGCGGCAAGAAGCCGGGTGGCTCGGGCCGCGGCAAGGATACGGGACACCCGGCGGCTCACAAGGGCGGCGCCACGGGCGGCAAGGCCGCCGCCAGCCGGACACCGGAACAGCGCTCGGCCTCGGCCAGGAAGGCTGCGGCGACGCGCAAGGCGAATGCCGCCGCGAGCGCGTAGGCCGATCGTTGAACGGGCTCGTTTTATAGCCTTCGCCGCGTCGCAAGTCGGGGGGGTGAGCGTTCACGCGCTCGCTATGCTCGAGCGATGGAACACGCACTCGTCCGCGTTGCCAGCGAAGCCGACTGGCAGGTCTATCATGCCATCCGACGCCGAGTTCTGGGGCACGAGCGAGGGCGCTCCGGCTATGACGAGTCTCGTCCCGAAGAGCGGCTGTCCGATAATCATCCCCTACTGCTGACCCGAAAAACGGGCAAGGCGTCGGTACGACACGTCTGGATGGCCTGCGCGACGGCACGGGCATCGTCAGGCTTGTTGCGATTATGGGAGCGGTTCTTGGGCGAGGTCACGGCCACATACTGAGCGTGATGGTCGAGGATTACGCGCGCCGGCTTGGTATCGACACGCTGTTCGTGAATGCGGCCTTGGACGCCGAAAGATTCTATGTCGCGACCGGATGGACCCACCGCCTGACCGACGCGTCTGGCCAGTTGGGACAGTTGGAAGCGATTGTCCCGATGGTCAAAAACATCGCCCGCCGCGGCTCTTGATCCGTCAGCCTACCTCCCGCCGCTCCGCGAGCTTGACCAGCGTGTGCAGCATCCGGTTCGCCGGCGTCGGAATGCCCAGCGCCGCGCCTCTCCGCACCACATAGCCGTTGAGGTGGTCGATCTCGCTGGGCCGGCCCCGGGCGAGGTCCTGGGCCGTGGAGGAGCGCTGGTCGGCCATGCTGGTGCTGAGGGCGAGCACCGTGTCGCGGATGTCGTCGGGCACCGACACGCCTGAGGCTTTCGCCACCGCGACGCATTCCTGCACCACGTCGGTCATGGCCGCGACGACGCCCTCGCCCTGCACCAGGCGGCCGTAGGGCAGCTGGGTCAGGGCTGAGAGGGCGTTGTACGCGCAGTTCAGGATCAGCTTGCCCCAGAGCGCGTCCAGGGCGCGGTCCGAGACGGTGGTCGGGATCCCGGCCGCGTCGAACGCGGCGGCGATTCCCTGGCTCGCTGCCGAGGCGCCGAGCACCAGGTCACCCCTTCCGTTGTGGCGGACGTGGCCCGGCCGAACCACCTCGGTGGCGACGTAGACCGCCACCGGCAGCACGGGCCGCCCCAGCACGGCGCCCAGGCGCTCGGCATTGTCGACGCCGTTCTGCAGGCTGAGGATCGTGGCCGCGGGGCTGAGATGTGGAGTGATCGTCGCCCCGGCGGCTTCCGTGTCGCCCGACTTGACGCAGACCAGCACGAGATCGGCCCCGGCGACGCCTTCGCCCTCCGTCGTTGCCAGGACTGGAACCGAGGCACGCCCGGCCGCACTCTCCAGCACCAGGCCGCCGGACCGGACCGCCTCGACCAGCGCGGGGCGACCGATCAGCGTGACCGCGTGGCCGGCCCGGGCCAGCAGGAAGCCGTAATAGCAGCCAACCGCCCCGGCCCCGAGGATGGCGACCTTCATCGGGCCGAAGCCGCGGCGCGCTCGGGATGGAACGGCGCGGCGCCGGCTGCGCTCGTCCGGACGTGGTCGAGCAGGGCCTGGACCGGGTGGCGCAGCCGCACGCCGTCGACGAGCTTGACCTGCGACCGACAGGAATAGCCGTCCGCCAGCAGGGCGCCGGCGGGGGCATCGGCCACGTGGCGGGCCCAGCTCAAGCCGTAGATCGCTTCGGAGGTGGCGCGGTTGCGCGTCTCGTGGCCGTAGGTCCCGGCCATGCCGCAGCAGCCCGCGGCCGGCACATCGAGCCGCAGCCCGAGATGGGTGAACACGGCCTGCCAGTCGCGCACCGCGCCGGGGGCGTTGGTGCGCTCGGTGCAATGGGGCAGCAGTCGCAGGGTCGCGCCAACCGGCCGGGGCGCGATCCGGTCGAGCTGCGTGGCGAGCCATTCCTGCAGCATCTGGACTTTAGGCAAGTCGTCGCCGCCCAGCGCCTGGGCGTATTCCGCCCGGTAGGTCAGCGTCATCGAGGGGTCGAGGCCGACGAGCGGCACGCCCGAGCGGGCGAGCGCCCGCAGCATCGCGGCGTTGGAGCGCGCCACCGCGGCGAACCGAGCCAGGAAGCCGTGGACGTGCAGCGGCTTGCCGTTCGGCCGATAGGGCACGAGCCAGGGCTTGAAGCCGAGCGCGATCAGGAGCGCGCAGGCATCCACCACCAGGGCCGCCTCGAAATGGCTGGTGAAGGCGTCCTGCACCAGGAGTACCGCGCGCTCCCGCTCGGCCGGGGCGAGCCGGGCCAGCGCCTCCGGGGTCGCGGTGGCGACGCCGAGATCGGCGAGCCGCGCCGTGAGATCGACGGAGGAGAGGGTCGGGATCCCGACCAGGCCAACCTTGGCCAGCAGCTTCCGGGCGAGCGAATTGGCCAGGGCCGCGTTGCTCAGGCGCGGCATCCGGGCCGCGAGCGGCAGCAACGGCTCGAGCGCCGCCACCAGATGGTCCTTCAGAGGCCGGGCGTAGCGCGCGTGGTAGAGGGCCAGGAACTTGGCCCGGAAGGTCGGCACGTCGACCTTGATCGGGCAGGAGCCCGTGCAGGACTTGCAGGCGAGGCAGCCGTCCATCGCCTCCTTCACGGCGTGGGAGAAGTCATCCGCTTCGGAGCGATGCCGGAAACCACGCCGCAAAGTCGCAAAAAAGTCGGGCAGCCAGCCGGCGCGCTGGCGCTTCAGCTCGGCGGCCGGGTCGAGCCCCGCCTGGGCGACCAGGCGCAGCCACTCGCGCATCAGCGAGGCCCGGCCCTTGGGCGAGTGCCGCCGCTCCCGGGTCGCCTTCCAGGACGGGCACATCGCCTCATCCGCGTCGAAGGTGAAGCAGGCGCCGTTGCCGTTGCAGTGCAGGGCTTCGTCGAAATCCTGCCGCACCGGCGGCGGGATTGTGCGGTCCTGCTCGCCCCGGCGGGGCACGCCGTCGATCCGGGTGAGCGCACCGCCCCGGGCCGAGGCGATCTTGCCCGGGTTCATCCGGTCGCCCGGATCGAAGGCGCGCTTGACCGCCTCCAGCGCCGGCATCAGCGGCCCGAAGGTCGCGGGCACGAATTCGGAGCGGAACCCCTTGCCGTGCTCGCCCCAGAGCAGGCCGCCATACTTGGCGGTGAGCGCGACCACGCCCTCGGTCACCTCGCGGATCAGGGCGTTCTGGTTCGGGTCCTTCAGGTCGATCGCCGGGCGGACATGCAGCACGCCGGCATCGACATGGCCGAACATGCCGTAGCGCAGCCCCTTGGCATCGAGCAGCGCCCGGAACTCGGCGATGAAGTCGGCGAGCCGCTCCGGCGGCACCGCGGTATCCTCGACGAACGGGATCGGGCGCGCGTCGCCCTTGGCGGCGCCGAGCAGGCCCACCGCCTTCTTGCGCATTGTCCAGAGTTTCTCGATCGCGTCGCCGCGGGCAATGGTGAAGCCCAGACGCTTGGTCTCGGTGCCGCGCTCGCCGTCCAGCATGGCGGTGAGCCGCGCCAGGGCGGCGTCTACAGCCTGGGCGTCGTCGCCGACGAACTCCACGAGGTTGATGCCGTGGACCGGCCGACCGCCGGGATCGTCCGGGAAGAAGGCCTGCACCTCGGCCCAGATCGGGTCCTGGCGGGCGAGCCCCAGGACGGTGGAATCGATGGTCTCGACGGAGGCCGCGCCGAAGGGCAGCAGGGCCTGGGCGTCGCGGAGCGCGGCGTCGAAATCCACGTAGGAGAGCGCCACCAGCACCGAGGCCTTCGGGATCGGCAGCACGTTGAGCCGCGCCTCGGCGATCAGCGCCAGGGTGCCCTCCGAGCCGCAGATCACGCTCTTGAGGTCGAAGCGCCCGGACGCGTCGCGCAAATGGGCCAAGTCGTAGCCGGTGAGGCAGCGGTTGAGCTTGGGGAAGCGCTCGGCGATCAGCGCCGCGTTCTCGGTGACGACGGTGTCGACGGTGCGGTGGATCGCGCCGACCCGGTCGTTGCGCGCCTTGGCGGCCGCGAGCCCAGCCTCGTCCAGCGGCTCGGCGGTGCAAACCGTACCGTCGGCGAGCACGCAGGTCAGCGCCAGCACATGGTCGCGGGTCTTGCCGTAGAGGCAAGAGCCCTGCCCGCAGGCGTCGGTGGAGATCATGCCGCCGATGGTGGCGCGGTTCGAGGTCGAGAGCTCGGGGGCGAAGAACAGGCCGTGGACGGCGAGCGCCCGGTTGAGCTGGTCCTTCACCACCCCGGGCTCGACCCGGACGATGCGGCGCGCGACGTCGATTTCCAGGATGCGGTTCATGTGCCGCGAGGTGTCGACCACGAGGCCGTGGCCGAGCGACTGGCCGTTTGTGCCGGTCGCCCCGCCGCGCGGGCGGATCACGATCTCGGTGAAGCGCGGGTCGTCCAGCAGCTTGGCGATCCGCACGAGGTCGTCGCGCGAGCGCGGGAAGGCCACGGCCCCGGGCTCGACCTGATAGATCGAGTTGTCGGTGGAAAAGACCGTCCGGTCGGCGGCCGATATGGTCAGGTCGCCCTCGAAGCCGCGCAGGCGCAGCTCAGCGATCGCCGCCTCGTAGAGCGGCACGGCCTCGGTTTGGCGGGTCAGGACCGGGATCATGGAAGCGTTCTACACTGGGCGGCCCGCGAGGGAAGGTCCGCGATTATGTCGCGCCGCCCCGAAGAGCGCTGGCACTGCGCTTGCCCCGGCGGACGCGAATGCGGAGTGGATGCCCATGAACGCGAGCGTCGAACGGGTCCGGGATGCCCTGGCCGAACTGATCAAGGCGGCCCTCATCTCCGACGATGACAAAAGCCTCGCCTGCCGCGAGGCCGGGCGGGACAAGCTCGCTGCGCTGGCGGCCGACCCGCCGACAGCCGGGAGCCTGCGCATGGACGGCGCCTGGACGCTGGCGATCCAGCTGGCGGAGACGCCGGAGTTGGCACCCGAGGAGGGCCAGGTGAATCTGACGCTGCCGCGCGCCTGCCCGTTCACCTTCGACGAGATCCTGGATCCCGGCTTTGACCTGGATCTCGCGGTCGATCGCGTCCGCAAGTCCGCCTCCACGGGCTGATCGCGCCTGTTGAGGACGCACGTGCCGCCGTTGCCGCGGACCCACCGGAACCCCATCTTGGGATGACAAGACCGAATCAGCGGTCCGGCGCCCGATTTCGGGCGCACATCGTTTTCGAGAACTGTCCGGCACCACCTTTTGGCACGACGCATCAGCGCAGAGACGGCCGAGCCCGCCGCTCCCCCGCCCTTCCCCACCCGCGAGCAGATCCTCGCCTTCGTGGCGGAGGCGACCGAACCCGTCGGCAAGCGGGAGATCGCAAAGGCGTTCGGCATCAAGGGAGCGGCCAAGATCGACCTGAAGCGGATCCTCAAGGAGATCGAGGAGGACGGCGCCGTCGATCGCGGTCGCGGCGGGCTCGCGACCGCGGGCCGCCTGCCCCCGGTGGTGCTGACCGATATCCGCAGCCGCGACCGCCACGGCGATTTCCTCGCGATCCCGGTGGAATGGACCGGCACAGGCAAGCCGCCATCCATCGTGCTGACTCAGCCGCGCGGCCCGCGCAAGGGCAACCGGCCGGCCGCCGGGATCGGCGACCGCGCCCTCGTCCGGGTCGAGCGCGACGCCGAGGGCGGCTATACCGGCCGGGTCATCAAGGTCATCGGGAAGAACAAGGCCGAGATCATCGGTGTCTACCGCGCCGGCGCGCAGGGCGGCCGGATTGTGCCCGTGGAGAAGCGCTCGCAGGGCCGCGAGATCCTGATTCCGCCCGGCGAGGAGGGGCAAGCCCGGGACGGCGACCTCGTCAGCGTGTCGCTGGAGCGCGAGACCCGCTTCGGCCTGCCGCGGGGCCGGGTCCGGGAGCGGCTCGGCTCGCTCGGCTCTGAGAAGGCCGTGAGCCTGATCGCGCTGCACCTGCACAACATCCCACACGTTTTCTCCGACGCGACCCTGGCCGAGGCCGACCAGGCGGAGCCGGCCTCGCTGGCCGGCCGCGAGGATTGGCGAGACCGCCCGCTGCTCACCGTCGACCCGCCGGACGCCAAGGACCACGACGATGCCGTGATGGCGGAGCACGATCCCGACCTGGCCAATCCGGGCGGCTTCATCCTCACCGTCGCGATCGCGGATGTCGCGGCCTATGTCCGCCCCGGCTCGAGCCTCGACCGCGAGGCTTTGGAGCGGGGCAACTCGGTCTACTTCCCCGACCGCGTCGTGCCGATGCTGCCGGAGCGGATCTCGAACGACCTCTGCTCCCTGCGCGAAGGCGAGGACCGCCCGGCCATCGCGGTCAGGATGGTGATCACCGCCGACGGCGAGAAACGTCGCCACACGTTCCACCGGGTGATGATGCGCTCCCGCGCCAAGCTCGCCTACGCGCAGGCGCAGGCCGCCATCGATGGCCAGCCGGACGCCGCCACAGGGCCGCTGCTCGAGCCGGCGCTCCGCCCGCTCTGGACGGCCTATGCCGCCCTGCGCGAGGCGCGCGACCGCCGCGGCCCGCTCGCCCTCGACCTGCCCGAGCGCAAGGTTCTGCTGTCGCCCGAGGGCGCGGTCGACCGGGTGATCGTGCCGGAGCGCCTCGACGCGCACCGGCTGATCGAGGAGTTCATGATCCAGGCCAACGTAGCCGCCGCCGAAACCCTGGAGGCGGCCAAGCAGGCGCTGATCTACCGGGTCCACGACGAGCCGGCGCAGGAGAAGATGCAGGCTCTGGGCGAGGTCCTGGCCTCGGTCGGCATCAAGCTGCCCAAGGAGGGCGCGCTGCGCCCCGCTTTGTTCAACCGCATCCTCGGATCGGTGGCGGGCAGCGAGCACGCGACCTTCATCAACGAGGTGGTGCTGCGCTCCCAGGCGCAAGCGGTCTATGCCGCGGAGAATCTCGGCCATTTCGGGCTGAACCTGCGCCGCTACGCGCATTTCACCTCGCCGATCCGGCGCTACGCCGACCTGATCGTCCACCGGGCGCTGATCACCGCCTGCCGTCTCGGCTCCGACGGCCTGCCGGCGGCGGTGTCCCTGGGCGAGCTCACCCAGATCGGCGAGCAGATCTCGGCGGCAGAACGCCGCGCCATGGCGGCCGAGCGCGAGACCATCGACCGGCTGATCGCACATCACCTGGTCGACCGGATCGGCGCGACCTTCGCGGGCCAGATCGCGGGCGTCACCCGGTCGGGCCTGTTCATCAAGCTCGACGAGACCGGGGCGGACGGGTTCGTGCCGATCTCGCAGCTCGGCGCCGACTATTTCCGCCACGAGGAGGCCCGCCACGCCCTGGTGGGCGAGCGCAGCGGCGAGACCTTCCGGCTCGGCGACCGGGTCGAGGTCCGTCTGGTGGAGGCCGCACCGGTGGCCGGCGCGCTGCGCTTCGAGCTGCTCAGCGAGGGCAAGACCCGCGCCGGGTCCGGCAAGGAGAGCGGCGGCCGGAAGTCCGGTGGCCGCCCGTTCAAGGCCGCGCCCTCGGGTCGTCCGCCCGGCATCCGCAACTCCGGTACGCGCCATCGCGGCTCGCGCCGGTGACCCGGGCGGTGTAGACCCTGGACATGGCCACCGACGCGATTCCCGTGCGCACCCGCCTGATCCCCGCGATGGCGCGCGGCTTCATCGGCCGCTGCCCGTATTGCGGCCAGGGCCGGATCTTCGGGCGCTTCCTCAAGGTGCGTCCGGAATGCGACGTCTGCGGCCTGGAGCTGCACCATCACCGGGCCGACGACCTGCCGCCCTACGTGGTGATCTTCATCGTCGCCCACGTGGTCGGCTACCTGATCCTGGAGACCGAGAGCGCCTACGACGTCCCCCTCTGGGTCGAGATGGGCGTCTGGCCGGTCTTCACGCTCCTGTTCGCCCTCGTGCTGCTCCAGCCGGTCAAGGGCGCCGTCGTCGGGCTGCAATACGCCCTTGGCATGCACGGCTTCGCCACGTTACCGCGGGGCGGCCCCGTCTCGGGGCTGAAGGAGACACGCCTTGCCGCAGCCGGAGCCGCAGCAGGAATCCGAGATCCCGACCAGCCCTGAACGGACACCCTCCCCGGCGCGCCTGCGCCCGCGGGACGCCGCGACCCTGATCGTGCTCGACCGGCGCGGCAAGGGCGGCCCGAAGGTCCTGATGGGCCGCCGCAACCCGCGGCTCGCCTTCATGCCGGGGCAGTTCGTGTTCCCGGGCGGCCGGATCGAGCTCGGCGATCGCCACATGCCGGTGGCCGGCGCCCTGCCCGACTATGCCGAGGCCGCGCTGACCCGCCAGGTCTCCCGGCCGCCGCATCATCTCGGCCGGGCGCTGGCCCTCGCCGCCATCCGGGAGACCTACGAGGAGACCGGCCTGCTTCTGGGCACGCGCGAGCACGGCGCTCCCGAGACCGCCCCGGCGGGCTGGGAAGCCTTCGCCCGCCACGAGATCCTGCCGGACCTCGAGGCGCTGCACCTCGTGGCCCGGGCGATCACCCCGCCCAAGCGCGTGCGCCGGTTCGACACGCGGTTCTTCGCCGTGGACCGCCGGATGGTCGCGGCCGAGGAGCCGGGCCGGGTGAGCCCGGATTCCGAGTTCACCGAGCTCGCCTGGGTCCGCCTCGACGCGGCGCGCAAGCTCGACCTGCCGTTCATCACCCGGGCCATCCTCGATGATCTCGAGGCGCAGATCGCCGTCGATTTCGCGCCCTACCGGATGATCCCCTTCCACTACGAGCGCTACGGGCGCCGCGAACGAGTTGCGTTGTGAATGTTTCCGAGAGGCCGGACCGGATCGTCGCGGGAAGCGGGATCGGGCCGGACACCGTGGCGGCGATCACCGCCGCCATCGCCTGCGTCACCGTGGTCGGGATCGGGCTGAGCCTTTCGATTCCGCTCCTGTCGATCGAGCTGGAGCGGCGCGGCGCGTCGAGCACGCTGATCGGGCTCAACACCGCGGTCGCCGGCATCGCCAGCATCTGCACGGTGCCGTTCGTGCCCCGGCTTGCCGCGCGGATCGGCGTCGCGCGGCTGCTCTGCCTGGCGCTGGTCGTGGGGGCGGTGAGCCTGGCGGCCTTCCCGATCCTGCCGGGCATCGCCCTGTGGTTTCCCCTGCGCTTCGTGTTCTCGGCGACGCTGGGGGCGCTGTTCGTCCTGTCCGAGTACTGGATCAACGCCGCCGCCCCGCCGGAGCGTCGCGGCCTGGTGATGGGCATCTACGCCACCGTGCTGGCTGCGGGCTTCGCGGTCGGCCCGGCCCTTCTGGCGCTGGTCGGGACCGAGGGCCTGGCGCCCTACCTGACCGGCGCCGGCCTGATGCTGGCCGGCGGCTTGCCGATCGTCCTCGCCCGGGGGCTTTCGCCGACGATCGCGCACGGATCCGGCCGCAGCATCCTCGCCTATCTGCGCTTCGCCCCCGGGGCGCTGCTCGCCGCGCTCGCCTACGGCGCGGTGGAGACCGGGATCTTCGCGATCCTGCCGCTCTACGGGTTGCGCCTCGGCTACGACGCGCAGGGCGCGGCCGGCCTCGTCAGCCTGATCGCGCTCGGCAACGTGCTGTTCCAGATCCCGTTCGGCTGGCTCGCCGACCGGTTCGACCGGCGCGCCGTGCTGCTCGGGGCGAGCCTCGGCGGTGCGGCGGGCTCCGCCCTGATCCCGCTGGCGTCGGGATCGCCGGTGGCGCTCGGCCTCATCCTGTTCGCCTGGGGCGGTATCGCTGGCACGCTCTACACGGTCGGCCTGACCTCCCTGGGCGACCGTGTGCCGGCCACGGATCTCGCAGGCGCCAACGCGGCCTTCGTGGTGCTGTACAATGTCGGCCTGATGCTGGGACCGCCCCTGATCGGCGGCGGCCTCGACCTGGTGCCGCCGCACGGCTTCGCCTGGGCGCTGCTCGCGTTGTTCCTCGCCTTCTCCGTGAGCCTCGTCACGATGGAGCGCAGGGGCGCCCGGTCTTGACCTGAACCGCCCGATCGGGCATTGACCCGCCCGTATTCGGCCGGGCTTTCCCGGCCATTTGCGTTTCGCTCACGCGGAATGCCGCACCCTGCAGGAGCGCCGCGCCATGGCCAAGGCCGTCACCGTCAAGATCAAGCTCATCTCCACCGCCGACACCGGCTACTTCTACGTCACCAAGAAGAACTCCCGCACGCAGACCGAGAAGCTGACGATGCGCAAGTACGACCCGGTGGCGCGCAAGCACGTCGAGTTCAAGGAAACCAAGATCAAGTAAGTCTTGATCAAGTAAAGGCTCGCGGCCGCCCTCAGGCCGCAGCCGATCCGACAAGCCGCTCCGGGAACGGGGCGGCTTTTTCTATGCGCGGACGGGTCGGAGGGCGGCTTCAGACCAGCGTCGCACCTTACCGGGGCTCCCAGTGTCCGGCTTCGGCCGATTCGGGCGGCAGAGCGCGCGATGTCGAGAATGCTGCTGATGGCGCTGACCGTCCTGGCGATCCTGGCGGCTCGCTGCGTCCTGAAGCTGCCGCTCCTGCCCTATCGCGCTGCCCGCCTCCTGCTGCGGGGCCTCTCGGTACCGGCCTGAGCGGCCCTCATGGGCCGGGCATCGCCCCGGCGAGGTCCGGGTCCAGCGTCCGTGCCAGGGTCCGGGCGATGGCGACGAGCGCGGTCACCATCGGGGTCGAGGGCTCGCGGCGCGGGGCGACGAGGCCGATCGTGTGCTCCAGGTCCGGCGCGGTGATCGGGATCGCCCGCACCCCCGCCATCGGCCCGAGGGCGTCGACCAAGATCTCCGGCATGATCGAGGCCCAGCGCAGGGTGCGCACATGGGTCATCAGCACGATCATCGAATTCGATTCCAGGGTCGCGGCCGGCTCCGCACCGGATTCGCGGATCTGCTGGTCGATGATCCGCCGGTTCTGCATGTTCGGGGTCAGCAAGCAGAGCGGCAGGCGGCCGGTCTCGGCCCAGGTGACGCTGGCGCGGCCGTCGAACGGGCCGCCATCGGCCGTGACCAGGCGGTAGCGCTCCCGGTAGAGCGGCACGGACACGACTCGGCCCAAAGGCTCGTTGTCGAGATAGGTCAGGCCGGCATCGGCCTCCAGGTTTTCGATCAGCGAGAAGATGTCGGTGGAAGCGGCGGATTCGACCGTGAGCCGCACGTCCGGGTGGCGCTCGCGATAGGGCGTCGTGAGGTCCACAATCATCGGTAGGGCCGTGGGAATCGCGGCGATGCGCAGGTGCCCGGCCAGGCCGCGGCGCAGGCCGGTGACCTCCTCGTGCATCGCCCGCGCGTCGGCCACGATCCGGCGCGCCCAGGCCAGGACCCGCTCACCCTCCGGGGTGAAGCCCTGGAAGCGCGAGCCGCGCAGCACGAGCTGCACGCCGAAGCGGTTCTCCAGCTGCTTTACGCCGGCCGAGAGGGTCTGCTGCGTCACCCCGCAGGTCTCGGCCGCGTGGCCGAAATGCTGCTCGCGGGCGAGCGCGAGCAGAAAATCCAGCTTGTCGATCACGGGGGCATTCCGAACGACTCATGCCGGCACGCTTTGGCATGCCAGAACGTAATCACCCACCCGTCCAGCCACAACCGGCCGCTCAGCGGAACAGGATGAACGCCTTCGACAGGGTGATGCCGATCCCCCACAGGATCGGGATGCCGACCACCGCCCAGGCGAGCCCGGCCGCGGGGCTGAACCCGCCTCGGCCGATGCCGAACGAGCCCGAGGCGCGCACCGACGCCGTGCCGGCCCGGACGTCCAGGGCGGCGCGCTCGGAATCCGACATGAACCAGCGCCCGGCCAGCGGCCGGATCAGCAGGTTGCAGACGAACCCGG
This sequence comes from Methylobacterium sp. ARG-1, assembly GCF_001262595.1. NCBI lineage: Bacteria > Pseudomonadati > Pseudomonadota > Alphaproteobacteria > Hyphomicrobiales > Methylobacteriaceae > Methylobacterium > Methylobacterium sp. ARG-1. The sequence continues at coordinate 52,087 of NZ_LHCD01000013.1, read as the reverse complement.
CGGCCAGGAAGGCGGCGAGCACGTACATGGTCCGGCCGTAAAGATCGGCGCCCTGCACGCCGGCGGCGGCCTGGGCCTCGCGGATCTTTGTGACCACGAACGGCCCGACGATGCCGGCGGTCGACCAGGCGGTGAGCAGGCGGCCGTGGATCGCGCCCACGAACTGCGTGCCGAACACGTCGGCGAGGTAGGCCGGGATGGTCGCGAAGCCGCCGCCATACATGGACAGGATCACGCAGAAGAAGGCGACGAACAGCGCCTGCGAACCGATCCCGGCGGCCCAGGGCGCGGCGGCGTAGAGCACGCCGCCCAGCGCGAAGAAGATCGCATAGGTGAGCTTGCGGCCGATCCGGTCCGACATCGAGGCCCAGAAGAACCGGCCCAGGATGTTGAACAGCGACAGCAGGCCGACGAAGCCGGCCGCGATCGCGGCGACCTGCGCCTTCTGGCCGGCGTCGAGGGCGGTGAAGCCGGTGCCGGGCAGCCCGATCAGGGCGCCGCCGAAGATCTCCTGGAGCATCGGCGAGGCGAGCGCCAGGACGCCGATCCCGGCCGAGACGTTGAGGCAGAGAACCAGCCAGATCATCCAGAACTGGACGGTCTTGTGCGCGTCCCGCAGATGGACGTGGCCCGAGGCGATCATGGCGTTCTTGGACGCCGGCGGGGTCCACCCGTCCGGGCGCCAGCCCGGCGGCGGGACCCGGTAGCCGAAGGCCCCGCCCAGCATGAACACGATGTAGCCGAGGCCCATCACCGCGAGGGTCTGCCAGACCCCGACGGACTCGGCGCTGCGGAAGGTCTTGATCAGGCCGTCGGCCAGGGGCGAGCCGATCATCGCGCCGCCGCCGAAGCCCATGATCGCCATGCCGGTGGCCATGCCGCGCCGGTCGGGAAACCACTTGATCAGCGTCGAGACCGGGGAGATGTAGCCGAGCCCCAGCCCGATGCCGCCGATCAGGCCCATGCCGAGCCAGACCAGCCAGAGCTGGTGGAGGTGGACGCCGAGTGCGCCGACCAGGAAGCCGCCGCCCCAGCACAGGGCCGCTGCGATACCGGCCTTGCGCGGGCCCGCCCGTTCCAGCCAGCCGCCGAACAGGGCGGCCGAGAGACCAAGCATCACGATCCCGATCGAGAAGACCATGACGAGGTCGCTGACGCGCCAGTCGCAAGTCGTCGTGAACAGGGCGGTCACCACGCCCATGTCGGGGCAGGCGGCCGGCGCGGGCTGGCCGACCGAGAGGGCGCGGGTCAGCGGCAGCCAGAACACCGACAGGCCGTAGGCCATGCCGATGCAGAGATGGATCGCCAGGGCCGCGGGCGGAACGAGCCAGCGGTTGAAGCCCGGTTTGGCGACGATGCGTTCACGGGACAGCCAGCCGTGATCGCTTCCGGGCACGACCGCGCCCGCCAGTTCTGAATGCATCGAAGCTTCCTCCGAGCACGACTTCATTGACTGAGTCATGCATCGCGGAAAGCCTAGCGGTTCCGGGTACCGGTTGCCAGCACGCGGAACGCTCCAGCCCGGGATTTAATCCCCGGTCGGAGCACGCGAATTGTGGATCAGCCGGCGTCGCTGGCGCCTTCGCCGAGCTTCTGCGGATCGCGGGTCGCCGGGCGCACCGGGCTCTCGGCCTGGGGCTCGGCGCCGCGCAGGGCCCGCTGCACCAGGCTGTCGGCCCGGTCGCCCATCTCCGGCAGTGCGGCCTCGAGCTTCGAGACCATCTTGGGCGTCCAGAAGGCCGTGATGTGCTTGTGCACTCCGGCCACCGCCTCCTCCTCCGGGTAGGACCGGAAGAAGGTGGCGATCTGGTTCGCCATCCGGAGGAGCTTGTCCTCCTGGCTCTGCGCGCTCATCGGCTCACTCCGCCGCGTCGAGGGTCTGGGCGATGCGCGTCAGCGAGAAATCCTCCTCGTAGAACTTCGCCTGCCAGTCGGACGGCCGGTTGGTCCGCCGGACCTGCACCGCGGTCACCTTGTATTCCGGGCAGTTGGTCGCCCAGTCCGAGTAGTCGGTGGTGATGACGTTGGCGCCGGTCTTGGCGTGGTGGAACGTCGTGTAGACCACGCCCGGCTGCATCCGCTCCGAGACCTTGGCCTTCAGGGCGATGTCGCCGGACCGGCTCTCCAGGGAGACCAGATCGCCGTCGACGATGCCGCGCAGCTCGGCGTCGAACGGGTGGATCTCCAGAACGTCCTCCTCGTGCCAGCGCGAGTTCTCGGTGCGCCGCGTCTGCGCCCCGACATTGTACTGGGACAGGATCCGGCCCGTGGTCAGGATCAACGGGAACTTCGCCCCCGTCCGCTCCTCGGTGGCCACGAACTCGGTGATCATGAACCGACCCTTGCCGCGGACGAAGCGGTCCACGTGCATCATCGGCGTGCCGAGCGGCGCCTTCTCGTTGCAGGGCCACTGCACCGAGCCCAGCTCGTCGAGCTTGGCGTAGGACACGCCGGTAAAGCTCGGGGTCAGGCCGGCGATCTCGTCCATGATCTCGGACGGGTGGTTGTAGTGCATCGGGTAGCCCAGCGCGTTGGAGAGCAGCACCGTGCCCTCCCAGTCGCCGTAGCCGCCCATCGGGGGCATGACCTTGCGCACGCGGGAGATGCGGCGCTCGGCGTTGGTGAAGGTGCCGTCCTTTTCCAGGAACGAGGCCCCCGGCAGGAAGACGTGGGCGTATTTGGCGGTCTCGTTCAGGAACAGGTCCTGGATGACGATGCACTCCATCGCCTTCAGGCCGGACGTGACGTGGTGCGTGTCGGGATCCGACTGCGCGATATCCTCACCCTGGATGTACATGCCCTTGAACGAGCCATCGACGGCCTCGTCCAGCATGTTGGTGATGCGCAGGCCCGGCGCGTTGTCGAGCTTGGCGCCCCAGAGGGCCTCGAAGCTCTCACGGGTGGCGTCGTCCGAGACATGGCGGTAGCCGGTGAGCTCGTGCGGGAACGAGCCCATGTCGCAGGAGCCCTGGACGTTGTTCTGGCCGCGCAGCGGGTTCACGCCGGCCCCGAGCTTGCCGATATTGCCGGTGGCCATGGCGATGTTGGCCATGCCCATCACCATGGTCGAGCCCTGGCTGTGCTCGGTGACGCCCAGCCCGTAATAGATGCCGGCCGCGCCGCCCGTGGCGTAGAGCCGGGCCGCAGCGCGGACCTCGACCGGGTCGAGGCCGGTGAATTGCTGCTGCGCCTCCGGGGAGTGGCGCTCCTCGGCGATGAACCGGGCCCAGGTCTCGAACTCAGCGAGATCGCAGCGCTCGCGGACATAGGCCTCGTCGATCAGCCCCTCGGTGACGATGACGTGCGCCAGCGAGTTGATGAAGGCGACGTTGGAGCCGGGCTTCAGCGGCAGGTGATAGTCCGCCTTGATGTGGGGCGACTTCACGAGGTCGATCTTGCGGGGATCGGCGACGATCAGCTTGGCGCCCTGGCGCAGGCGCTTCTTCATCCGCGAGCCGAAGACCGGGTGGCCGTCGGTCGGGTTGGCGCCGATCACCAGGATCACGTCGGAATTCTCGACCGACTTGAAGTCCTGGGTGCCGGCCGAGGTGCCGAGCGTGGACATCAGGCCGTAGCCGGTGGGCGAGTGGCAGACGCGGGCGCAGGTGTCGACGTTGTTGTTGCCGAAGGCGGCGCGCACGAGCTTCTGGACGAGGTAGGCCTCCTCGTTGGTGCAGCGCGACGAGGTGATGCCGCCGACCGAGTCCTTGCCGTAGGTCGCCTGGATCCGCTTGAACTCGGAGGCCGCGTGGTTGATCGCCTCCTCCCAGGACACTTCGCGCCACGGATCCGTGATCTTGGCGCGGATCATCGGCTTGGTGATGCGGTCCTTGTGGGTGGCATAGCCGTAGGCGAAGCGGCCCTTGACGCAGCTATGGCCCTCGTTGGCCTTGCCGCCCTTGTACGGCACCATCCGCACGACGCGGGTGCCCTGCATCTCGGCCTTGAACGAGCAGCCGACGCCGCAATAGGCGCAGGTCGTCACCTCGGCATGCTCGGGCTGACCGAATTCGTGGATCGACTTCTCCTGGAGCGTCGCGGTCGGGCAGGCCTGCACGCAAGCGCCGCAGGAGACGCACTCCGATTCCATGAAGTTGGTCGGGCCGGCCGCCACGCGGCTGTCGAAGCCGCGGCCGGCGATCGTCAGCGCGAAGGTGCCTTGCACCTCCTCGCAGGCGCGCACGCAGCGATTGCAGACGATGCACTTCGATGGATCGTAGGTGAAGTACGGGTTCGACTCGTCCTTCGGCAAATACTTCTCGGCCGTCGGCACGACGTGGTTGTCGCCCTCGTAGCCGTAGCGCACATCGCGCAAGCCGACCACGCCGGCCATGTCCTGCAATTCGCAATCGCCGTTGGCCGCGCAGGTCAGGCAGGTCAGCGGGTGATCGGAGATGTAGAGCTCCATCACGCCCTTGCGGAGCTTGGCGAGCTTGTCGGTCTGCGTGCGCACGACCATACCGTTCTCGGCCGGCGTGGTGCAGGAGGCCGGCGTGCCGCGCCGCCCCTCGATCTCCACCAGACAGAGCCGGCAGGAGCCGAACGGCTCCAGGCTGTCGGTGGCGCAGAGCTTCGGGATCTGGGTGCCGGCATGCATCGCAGCCGCCATCACCGAGGTGCCGGCCGGCACCGTCACGTCCATGCCGTCGATCGTCAGGGTGACGGTCTGCTCCGCCACGCGGATCGGCGTGCCGTAGTCGATCTCCTTGATCAGGCCCATCGACGTCTCCTCACTCGGCCGCGACCGGCAGATCGCCGGCGCGCCTGAAATCTTCCGGGAAATGGGTGATCGCGCTCATCACGGGCATGGGCGTGAGCCCGCCCATGGCGCAGAGCGACCCATCGGTCATGACCTCGCAGAGGTCCTCGATCAGCTTCAGGTTCGTCTCCGGCAGGATGCCGGCGATGACCTTGTCCATGGTCTCGACCCCACGGGTCGCGCCGATGCGGCAGGGGGTGCACTTGCCGCACGATTCGGTGGCGCAGAACTCGAAGGCGAAGCGCGCCTGGGCGGCCATGTCGACGGTGTCGTCGAACACCACGATGCCGCCATGGCCGACGAGGCCTTTCTGCGCCGCCATCGCCTCGTAATCGAGGGGCGTATCGAGCAGGTGATCGGGGAAATAGGCCCCGAGCGGGCCGCCCACCTGCACGGCCCGCACCGGACGGCCCGATCGGGTGCCGCCGCCGTAATCCTCGATCACCTCGCGGAGGGTCACCCCGAAGGCGAGCTCGATCAGGCCGCCATGCTTGATATTGCCGGCAAGCTGGATCGGCAGGGTGCCGAGCGAGCGACCCATGCCGTAATCAGCATAGGCCTTGGCGCCGTGCTCCAGGATCCACGGCACCGCCGTGAAGGTCATGACGTTGTTAACCAGGGTCGGCTTGCCGAGAAAACCCTTGAGCGCCGGGATCGGCGGCTTGGCCCGCACGATGCCGCGCTTGCCCTCCAGGCTCTCCAGCAGCGAGGTCTCCTCGCCGCAGATATAGGCGCCGGCCCCGAGACGGACCTCCAGGTGGAAGGTCTTGCCCGAGCCGAGGATGTCGTCGCCCAGGACACCCGCCTGGATGCCGTTGGCGATCGCTTCCTTCAGGGTGGCGAAGGCCTGCGGGTATTCCGAGCGCAGGTAGATGTAGCCGCGGGTCGCACCGGTGGCGACGCCCGCGATGGTCATGCCCTCGATGAGGTTGAAGGGGTCGCCCTCCATCATCATCCGGTCGGCGAAGGTGCCGGAATCGCCCTCGTCGGCGTTGCAGACGACATATTTCTGCTCGCCCTTGGCGAGCATCACCGTGTTCCACTTGATGCCGGCCGGGAAGCCGGCGCCGCCGCGCCCGCGCAGGCCGGAATCGCGCACCGCCGCGACGATGCCTTCCGCGTCGAGCTTCAGTGCGGCCTCGAGCCCGCGATAGCCGCCATGGGCGCGGTAATCGATCACCGAGACCGGATCGACCACGCCGCAGCGGTGGAAGGTCAGGCGCTGCTGGCGGGCCAGGAACGGAATTTTTTCCGGATCGCCGAGGCGCAGGGCATGCTCGCCGCCGGTGGTCAGGCCGGCATCGAGCAGCGCGTCGACATCCGAGACCTTGACCGGACCATAGGCGACCCGGCCCTCCGGCGTGGCGACCTCCACCATCGGCTCGAGCCAGAACAGGCCGCGCGAGCCAGTACGCACGATGGTGACATCGAGGCCGCGGCGCTCGGCGCCGGCGAACAGGGCCCGGGCGACCTTGTTGGCGCCGAGGCCCAGAGCCACGGCGTCCCGGGGGACGTAGAGGGTGACGCTCACTGGCGGGTCTCCCGCTTGGTTTCGGCCAGCGCCTCGTCGAGGGAATCGGCGGTCAGATGGGCGACCGGCTCGCCGTCGATGAGGGCCGCAGGGCCGTTGGCGCAGAGGCCGAGGCAGTAGACCGGCTCGACCGTGGCGCTGCCGTCGGCAGTGGTCTCGTGCCAGCCGCAGCCGAGGCGGCCGAGGATCTCGCGGTGGATCTTGTCCGAACCCATGGCCTGGCAGGCCTCGGCCCGGCACAGCTTCACCTCGTGGCGGCCGGCCGGGTGGGCGCGGAAGTCATGGTAGAAGGTGATGCAGCCATGCACCTCGGCGCGCGACAGGTTCAGCGCGTCCGCGATGAGCGGCACGGCGCCGCCATCGACGTAGCCGAAGGTCGCCTGCAGCGCGTGCAGGATCGGCAGCGTCGCGCCTTCGAGATGGGTATGTTCTGCAATGATCCCGGAGGCGCGTTCCGCGCTCCAGGGCTCGTGACGCGCCATGGTTTCCAGCCCAGTCTGTTCCTTTTCTAAAGCGAAGTGGAACAGAAATGCCGAACCCCATCAATCGCGCAGTCCGGTGGCCTGACAAAGGATCCCTGTCGAACTGTCACCCGCGCGATGGTCGCGGCTACAAACCGCGATAAGTCTTTCTCGAATCATTCGTTTCCGATGCACGGCTGCGGCGAGAAAATCTTGCGTGCACCGCAACATCGATTTGTGCCATGCACGAAATTGCATCCAAGCGGGCAGACGGCGCCTCAGAATTCCATGTCCAGTTCTTCGATCTCGTCCGGCTCATCGGCGGCGGCCTCGGCCCATTCGACCATGGGCGCCCAATGCAGGATCGTGTCCCGGTAGGCGGCCGCCCGGGGCGGCAGTGCCACATCGTAGGTGCGGAACCGGGTGCAGACGGGGGCATAGAGCGCGTCGGCCAGCGTCGGACGCGGACCGAACAGGAACGGGCCGTCATAGCGGTCCAGGCAATCGTCGAAGATCGTGACGATACGCTCGATATCGGCCCGGGCACCGTTGAACACCCGGAAACCCGGATGGAAGGCGCGCAGGTTCATCGGCAGGGCCGAGCGCAGGTTGACGAAGCCCGAATGCATCTCGCCCGCGATGGAGCGGCAATGGGCGCGCTCGGCGACGTCGCAAGGCAGCAGGCCCGCCTCCGGGAAGATCTCGCCGAGATACTCGGCGATGGCGAGAGTATCCCAGACCACCACGTCGCCGTGGCGCAAGCGCGGCACCAGGAAGGACGGCGAGAGGTGCAGCAGCTCGGCCCGGCTGGTGGCATCCGTGCCCGACAGAACCTCGGTGTCGAAGGCGAGCCCGGCCATGCGGCAGATCAACCAGCCCCGCAGGGACCAGGACGAGTAATTCCGGCTGGAGATGGTGAGCGTGGCGGCATCCATCGTCTTGAACCCCGGGCGCGGCGCCGATCATGCGATCAGGTTTGCCGGATCCAAGACTCGTGCCGAATCGATCCGGGCGCATGCAGCGCCGCGGATACTACTCCCGTCGCAGCAGCGCGGCGACCTCCGCCTCCTCGGCCGCCGAGAGGGTCCGGACCGGCGCGGCCGACCGGCGGCGGGCGAGGCGCCAGATCCCGAACCCGCCGAGCAGGACCGCCAGGATCGGGGTCAGCCACAGCAGCAGGGTGTGGAGGGCGAAGACCGGCCGCAGCAGCACGAACTCGCCGTAGCGGTCCACGACGTAGCGCAGCACTGCCGGATCGCTGTCGCCCTTCTGCAGCCGCTCGCGGACGATCAGGCGCAGGTCCTTGGCGAGCGGCGCGTCGGAATCGTCGATCGACTGGTTCTGGCAGACGAGGCAGCGCAGCTCCGACGAGATCTCCCGGGCCCGATGCTCCAGCACCGGATCCTTCAGCACCTCGTCGGGCTGGACGGCGTGGGCGGGGGTAGTGAACGCGAGGGCGGCGAGGAGCGCGAAGGCGAGGCAGCCACGCGCCGACCTTCCCCCCTCTGCGGGACTCGCAGATCGGCTAACATTGAACGCGACGGCGCCCCTCTCCCACACGGGAGAGGGAACCTGCGCCTCGACCGGAGACACGAGAACCCCGCAGCCCAACGAAGGTGCAGGGAGAGCGTCGGCGCCGTCCGCGCCTGTTGCGAGCCCCCGCGCCATCACTCGGCTGGCACCGCGGCCGCGCTGGGCATGGCCCGCGCCCGGGCCTTGGCCGGGACGCCGACGCGCATCCGGCGGTCGGTGAGCGACAGCCCGCCACCTAGCGCCATGACCACGGCACCGAGCCAGATCATCAGCACCAGCGGCTTGTAGTAGAGGCGAAGGCCGACGCCGCCGTCCTGGCCAATCTCGCCGAGGCTGGCATAGACCTGGCTCGCCCCGATGGTCAGCAGGCCCGACTCGGTCACCGACATCTTGCGGCTCGGGTAGAACCGCTTGCCGGTCTCGACCCGGCCGACCTCGTCGCCGGAGCGGGTGCGGATCGTCAGGAAGGCCGCAGCCTCCTCGTAGTTCGGGCCGGCCCGGGGCGCGACCCGGTCGAGGGTCGCCGTGTAGGGGCCGGTGGAGAGAGTCTGGCCGGGCTTGAGCGTCGCCAGCCCCTCGGTGGCCCAGCCTTGCGCGGCGATGCCGATCACCACCACGCCGACACCGGCATGGGCGAGCGCGGTGCCCCAGGCCGAGCGCGGCAGGCCGATGGCCCGGCGCCCGATCTGACCGAGGTCGCGCGTCCGGCTGGAGCCGAAGCCCCGGGCCCGGGAGACGATCTCCAGGGCCGAGCCGATCAGCAGGTAGGCGCCGAGCCCGATCCCGAGCGGCGCCATCACGGGGCCGCCCCAGGTCAGGGCCAGGACCGCGAAGCCGACCACCAGGGCGACGGCGAGCGCCGCGAACAGGCGCTGCGAGGCGGCGAGCACGTCGCCCCGCTTCCAGGCGAGCGCCTGGCCGAACGGGACGATCAGCAGGAGCGGGATCGCCAGGGGGATGAAGGTCGCGTTGAAGAAGGGCGGGCCGACCGTGATCTTCTCGCCGGTCAGCATCTCCAGCAGCAGCGGATAGAGCGTGCCCACCAGCACCGTGGCGCAGGCGGCCACGAGGAACAGGTTGTTGAGGACGAGGGAGCCCTCCCGGGAGATCGGCGCGAACAGGCCGCCCTGCCGCAGCAGCGGCGCCCGCCAGGCGAACAGCGTCAGCGAGCCGCCGATGAACAGGATCAGGATCGCCAGGATGAAGACGCCGCGGGTCGGGTCGGTGGCGAAGGAATGGACCGAGGTGATCACCCCAGAGCGGACTAGGAAGGTGCCGATCAGCGACAGGGAGAAGGTCAGGATGGCGAGCAGCACCGTCCACACCTTCAGGGCGTCGCGCTTCTCCATCACCACGGTGGAGTGCAGCAGAGCCGTGCCGGCGATCCAGGGCATCAGGGAGGCGTTCTCCACCGGATCCCAGAACCACCAGCCGCCCCAGCCGAGCTCGTAATAGGCCCAGTACGAGCCCATCGCGATGCCGAGCGTCAGGAACGACCAGGCGACCAGCGTCCAGGGCCGCACGGCCCGCGCCCAGACCGCGTCGATCCGCCCGTCGATCAGGGCGGCGACCGCGAAGGCGAAGCTGATCGAGAAGCCGACATAGCCGACGTACAGGAGCGGCGGATGGATCGCCAACCCGACATCCTGCAGCAGCGGGTTGAGGTCGTTGCCTTCGAGCGGAGCCGGGACCACGCGGCTGAACGGATTCGAGGTCGTGATGATGAACAGCACGAACACGAAGGTGATCAAGCCCTGCACGCCGAGCGTGTTGGCCCGCAGCCGCGGCGGCACGGAGTTCCGGGCCACCGCCACGCAGGCGCCGAACAGGGTCAGAATCAGGACCCAGAGGAGCATCGAGCCCTCATGGTTCCCCCAGACGCCGGAGAGCTTGTAGATCAGCGGCTTCTGGGTGTGCGAGTTCTCGACGACGTTCTGGACCGAGAAGTCCGAGGTGACGTGCGCCCAGGTGAGCGCCGCGAAGGCGAACAGCACGCAGGCGAAGGCGCCGAGCGCGGCCTGCGAAGCGGCCTGGCGCAGCGCCGGGTCGCCCGAGCGCGCCGCCCATACCGGCATCACCATCTGGACGAGGGAGATCGCCAGCGCGAGCGCGAGCGCGAAATGGCCGGTCTCGACGATCATGCCGGATTCCTTACCGCTCGCTGCGGGGGCCGAGGGTCCCGCCGTTGGAGGCGGTGACGGGCTTCGGCCCGGCCTTAGGCGCGCCCTTGTCGCCCCCCTCCTGCCAGCGCCCCTGCGCCTTTAGGGCGTCGGCGACCTCGCGGGGCATGTACGATTCGTCGTGCTTGGCGAGAACGGTGTCGGCCCGGAACCGGCCGCCCGGCTCCAGCATGCCCTCGGCCACGACGCCCTGGCCCTCGCGGAACAGGTCGGGCAGCAGGCCCTTGTACTGGACCTCGACGGTAGCGTTGGTGTCGGTGACGGCGAAATCCACCGTCTGGTCGGGCCCGCGCCGGAGCGAGCCGTCCTTCACCAACCCGCCGAGCCGCATGCGGGTGCCGGGGGCGATGCCTTGCTGGGCGATATCGGTGGGCGAGCGGAAGAACACGATCGAGCCGCTCATGGCGAACAGGATCAGCCCCACGGCGAGCGCCAGGACGCTGCCGCAGGCGGCGATCAGGATCAGGCGGCGGCTCTTACGCGTCACGACTCTTCCACCCCGGGATCCGACGGGTCTGGGCCCGAGCAGACCTAAACCGTTCTCATTCTAGCCTTGCAGGGTGTCGGCCCGGCAGCCGCGCCGGTCAAGGGCGTCGGGCAGGACCGATTGTCGTACGAACAACGGCCGCGACCGTCAGGGATTGGATCTCGGGGCCAGATCGAGCTCCCGGGCGAGGCCGTCGAGCCGGCTCACCGCCTCGGCATTGGTCGCCAGCGCCATCCGGGCGCGGTCGAGGGCCTTGATCGCCTGGTCGCGCTCGCCGAGTGCGCTGTAGGAGCGCACGAGCCGCAGCCACTCGTCCGGCGTGCCGCCCCGGGCCGTGAGACGCCGGTCGAGGCCGTCGACCATGCCGCGGATCGCCACGTCGCGCTCGGCCGGCGACATCGCCTGCATGGCCGCGGCGGCCGATTCGGTGTCGGAGCGGGGCGCGGGACCCGCCATGGGCCCGGGGGCCGCCGGTTGGGCCGGAGCACTGGGATCGAGCCCGAGGATGCGGGCGCCGGCCTCGACCTGGGCGAGCCCCTGCGGGTCGCCGGCCAGCGCCACCCGGGCACGCGCCAGGGCATCGATCGCCTGATCGCGCTCGCCGAGCACCGCCCGGGAGCGGGTGAGCCGCAGCCATTCATCCGGCGTGCCGCCCCCGGTCTTGAGCCGGGCATCGAGCCCGTCGACCATGCCGCGGATCGCCGCCTGCTGCTCGGCCGGAAGTTTCTGGGGGGCCGGAGGCACCGCGGCCGGCGCCGGCTCGCCCTTGAGCCGGGCGAGGTTCTGCCGGACCAGCCCGAGCCAGGGCGCGTCGGCGGGGCTCGCAGCCTCCAGGGCGCTGAGCTGGCGGATCGCCTCGCCGGTATCGCCGGCCTGCTCGGCGGCGCGCGCGAGATAGAAGCGGGGTTTGGCCGCGTTCTGATCCTTGGCCTGCGCCTTCTCGAACAGGGCCTTGGCCTCGGGTGAGACGGTGCCTTCGCCTGCCGCCGTCAGGGCCTCGCCCCAATCGGCCAGGGTGTCGGCGCTCTCGCCCTTCAGGCGGGCGATGTTGGCGAAGGCGCGGGCCGCGTCGTCGAACCGGCCGGTACGCATATAGACCGGGGCGAGCACGGCCCAGCCGCGGGCATCGTTCGGGTCGCGGGCGAGGCGCGCCTCGATCTGCCCGACCGCCTTCATCAGGTCCTCGGTACCGCCGCGAGCGGCCTGCCGGTCGGCATCGGTCTGCGCCGGCAGTTCCGGCGAGCCGTAAAGGCCGTAGGCGATCAGCGCGACCAGCGGGATCGTGGACAGCGCGAAGGCAGAGGCCGCCCGGCGCCGGCGCAGCCGCGGCTCGGCCGGGCGCGCGGCCTCGTCGGCATCGGCATCCTCCGCGTCGCGCCGGGCGTCGCGGCTCGCCCGCAGCAGGCGGCGGGCCGCCTCGGCGCGGGCGGTCTCGGCCTCGTCCGGCGCGATGAGGCCGCGCTCCAGATCGCGCGCGATCTCGGCGATCTGGTCCTCGTAGAACGCGGTCTCGGTATCGACGCTGGAGGCGCCGCTTTCACCGGCGGGAACGGCCGTGCGTCGCGACATCGGCCAGAGCAGGCCGAGCACGGTCGCTGCGGTCATGCCCGCCAGGATGAACCAGATCGCCGTCATCGAACCTTCGCCAGCGGGCCCGACCGACCCGCATGTCACCACGCCGTGTGGAGCCGGCCGCGAAATGCCACGACGGCCCCCGGCGGCGGCACGGTGTCACGCAACTCCCGAACGATGACAAGGGGCGGAACCGGACCATGAAGCCGCGTCCCGCGGCGGGAAAACCCGCCTTCGATCAGTGGCTGGCGGCCCCCACCGGTGCATCGCCCGGCACTTCGAGGACCGCCCGCAGGCCGCCGAGGCTCGCCTGTTCCAAGGTGAAGCGGCCCCGATAGAGAGCGGCGAGATCGGCCACAATGGACAGGCCGAGGCCCGAGCCGGGCTTCGATTCATCCAGGCGCCGGCCGCGGCCGAGCACGGCCTGGCGGGCCTCCGGGGGCAGGCCCGGGCCGTCATCCTCGATGGCGACGACGAGGTGGGGATAATCGTGCTTGGCCACCGCCTCGGCCCGAATCGCCACCCGGCCGTGGGCCCATTTCGAGGCGTTGTCGACGAGGTTGCCGACCATCTCCTCGAAATCCTGGCGCTCACCCCGGAAGCGCAGGCCTGGAGGAACGTGGACATCGTAGGCGATATCCTTGTCCCTGTAGATCTTGCCGAAGGTCCGAACGAGGCCGGCCAGGGCCGGCTCGACCTCCGTGGAGGTGCCCAAAGTGCCGGCGAGCGCGGCCGCGCGGGCGCGGTCGAGGTGGTAATTCACCTGGTCGCGCATCACCGCCGCCTGCTCGCGGATCTTCTGGGCGAGCTCCTCCGGGGCGTCCGAGGCGCCGACCTCGTTGACGATGATCGAGAGCGGCGTCTTGAGGGCGTGGGCGAGGTTGCCGACCTGGGTGCGGGCGCGCTCCAGGATCTCCCGGTTGGTCTCGATCAGGAGGTTCACCTCGCCGGTGAGCGGGGCGATGTCGCGCGGATAGGTGCCGGTGATGCGGTCGGCCTCGCCGCGGCGCACGGCACCGAGCGCGGCGCGCATCTTCTTCAGGGGCGCCAAGCCGAACCGGATCTGCAGCAGGGTGGTGATCGCCAGCGACAGGCCGAGCAGCCCGAACGTGATGGTCAGCGAGTTCCGGAACCGGTCGACGTCGTTGACGATCTCGTCGGCGGGGCCGGCCACCCGGACCGTGTAGCGACCCTCCTCACCCAGATCGACGTCGCGCTCCATGATGCGCAGCAGCCGCCCGTCCTGGGCCTTGCCATAGCCCTGGCGGATCTGCCCGACCCCGACCTTGCCGTCGGAATCGGTGGCCGGCCCCAGCGGCACGCCGACCAGTGAGCGGGAGGTGCGCAGGTCCCGGGGCTTCGCGTCGGGCTTGCCGACCTGCCAGTACCAGCCGGACAGGGGCAGGTCGAAGCGCGGATCGCCCAGCGAGAAGGTCCGGCTCTCGGGATCGTTGGGCGAGACGAGGTCGGTGGCGAGGTTGTTGGTGAAGACCAGGAGCCGGCTGTCGAAGGCGCGCTCGGTGTTCTCCCGGTACAGCGTCGTGAGGATCCAGGCCGCGATCAGCAGGATCGCCGAACTCGACAGGAACGCCGACACGGCCAGCCGCACCGCGATCGAGCGGCGGCGCAGGGAGAAGAGACCGATCAGGGTTTTCATCGGGACAACCGCACTCACCCCGGCGTCACCGCATCATAGAACACCGTGCCCCGCATCAGCGGCCGCGCGGTGCGGAAGAACGAGCCCCGCTCCGCCCGCCATCCCGTGCCGTCCCGCGCCACGGTGGCGGCGGCGGTGAGGATGCCCGAGGGCATGCCGACCCGGAGCGCCGCGTCGCCGGCGGCGCGGGCGGCCTCGTGGACCAGGCTGCCCGCGATCCGCGCGGCCACCGCGAGGCACAGGGTGGCGGTGAGCGGCAGGGCCTGGTGCGGCACGCCGTTCGAAATCACCCGGGCGGTCAGGTCGACGTCCGGGGCGCGGATCGCCGCCCCGGACAGGCTGGACGAATCCTGGGGCGGCGCGACCAGGCCGACGAAGGGGACGTGGACGATCCGCGCTGCGGCTTCGGGATCGGGGGCGATGCCCATCGCCACGGAGGCGGCAAGGCGGATCCGCGCCAGCCGGTCGAGGAGGCCGGGCACCGCCTCAAGGGCGGCGGGCAATTCGGTGCCGGTCAGGCCCAGATCGGCGGCGCGGACGAACACGCAGGCATTGGCCGCATCCACCAGCGAGACCTCGATCGGGCCGAGCCCCGGCACGTCGAGGATCTGCCGGACGGCGCCGGTGGGCAGCAGCCTTCCGGTGGTGGTGGCGCCGCCCGGATCGACGAAATCGAGGCGGATCGGCGCGCCGGTGCCGGTGACGCCGGGGATCGCCAGGTCGCCGCGATAGACGGCGCGGCCGCCCCGGACCTCGAAGCCGGCCTCGATGCGCTTGCGCGTATTGGTGTTGAAGATCCGCAGGCACACCGGGCCATCGGCGACCGCCACGAGCCCCTCGTCCACCGCGAAGGGACCCACCGCCGAGAGCATGTTGCCGCAATTGCCGGATAGGTCGATCCGCCCCTCGCGGACCACCACCTGCACGAAGGTGTAGTCGACGTCGGCATCCGGCCGAGTCGAGGGCTCGACGATGCAGATCTTCGAGACCGAGGACACGCCCCCGCCCATGCCGTTGAGCTGGCGCCCGAACGGATCGGGGCTGTCCATGGCGGAGAGGAAGGCGGGCTCCCAGGCGGCGATGGCCCCGGTCACGTCCTGCCGGCGCAGCATCAGCGCCTTGCTGGTGCCGCCGCGCATGAACACGGCCGGCAGCGTGCCACCGGTGGCCAAGCTCGTCACACCCGCGCCGGAGGCTGGTTCGGATCCACGAGGTAGCCCAGCCCGCGCACGGTCTGGATCAGGTCCACGGCGAGCTTCTTGCGCAGCCGCCCGACGAACACCTCGATGGTGTTCGAATCCCGGTCGAAATCCTGGTCGTAGAGGTGCTCGGTCAGCTCGGCCCGGGAGACCACCCGGCCGGTATGGTGCATCAGGTAGGAGAGCAGCCGGTATTCGTGGCTGGTGAGCTTCACCTGGGCGCCGTCGACGAACACCTTGCCGGACCGGGTGTCGAGGGTGACGGGGCCGCAGGCGATCTGGCTCGAGGCGTGGCCGGCCGCCCGGCGCAGGAGCGCCCGGACCCGGGCCATCAGCTCCTCCATGTGGAACGGCTTGGTCACGTAATCGTCGGCGCCGGCATCGAAGCCGTCGACCTTGTCGGACCAGCGGTCCCGGGCGGTGAGGATGATCACGGGGGTCTTCACCCCGGCCCGGCGCCACTTCTGCAGCACCGAGACGCCGTCGGCCTTGGGCAGGCCCATATCGAGGATGATCGCGTCGTAGGGCTCGCTCTCGCCGAGATAGCCGCCCTCCTCGCCGTCGTAGGCCTTGTCGGCGACGTAGCCGGCCTCTTCCAGCGCCGCGACCACCTGCCGGTTGATGTCCCGGTCATCCTCCACGACGAGCAGTCGCACGGCTCACTCCATTCCACTGCGGGTGTGAAGCCCGATCAGTATTGGCCCGAGACCTTGCCGGTGCGGGCATCCACGATCACGTGCACGAAATGCCCGTCCCGGCGCAAGGCGGTCAGCATGTAGACGAGGCCGTCCTCGTGGCGACACAGGCTGGCGCGCTGGATCTCGGCCCGGGGGATCACGGTGCGGGCCGCCCGGATCGCCGCCACCGGGGCGATCACCCGGCGCTCGCCCACCTCCTCGCGCATGTCGGCCGGCGATAGGCAAGTCTCGATTCGCAGGGGCGTCGGATCCGCCATCTGGGCCGGCTGCGGGGCCGGCCCGTCATCGGCCATGGAGCCGAGGCCGCTAGCGGCAAGCGCCGCGGCGGTCAGGCTGATGGCAACGAGGGTGATGGCGTAGCGCATTGCCAGAAGATTTGCGCCGAGGGCACTGAATGCGCCCTGAATACGTAGCTGTAGGCGCGACGACGCGCGATCGGCCGGCTGGCTGCCTCGGGGAAGCATGAGCTGTTTGATCGCGGACGGCATCGTGCGGGCTCTACGGCCGACAGGCTTTTCGGGTTCCACCGGCCGGGCCACGCTGCACAGGCGGTGACGCAACCCCGGCAGCCCCGGATCTAGCGCGCGTGCCGGCATCCGGGCGCGGGCTCCGGCGGGTCCGGGTATGCCGGTGCAGCCGCGTGCGCGGCCAGGACGGCATCGATCGACCAGGGTCGCGCCCCGAGTTGCGACCCCAGCTGAAGCGTGATCGCGAGCGCGGCCGCCCCGGAGAGGGCCAGCCAGCCTCGGTCGAGGATCCGGTTCCAATGCGGGCTCATCGCGGGCCTCCCGTGATCAGGGTCCAGAACGCCCGCAGGGCGGGCATGCGCTCGGTGAGCCAGGCGATCTGGTCCGAGAACCAGTGCGCACCCGCCGCCGCGGTGACGAAGGCGAACAGGATCGCGTGCTTGAGGCGCCGGAGATAGCGGCGCAGCACCCGCCGCTCGACATGGGCATCCACGAGCTCGTCCAGGACGGCGAGCCGCGGCTCGGTCTGGCGCGCCACGTAGGCGTGCCAGAAGGGCGGAAACCGGATGGTGCGCGCCTGGTCGCCGGGGTCCGGCGGATGGCGCGCGGGGTGACGGGCGGTGGTCATAGTGTTCTGCCCCCGGCCGACGATGGTCGCACCTCGCTCCATGCAAGACGCGACGCGCTCTCCTCCCCCTTGCGGGGAGGAGCTGGAGGTGGGGGTCGTGGAGAAGGCACCGCTGCGCCCGATCCAGTACCACCCCCCTGCCCCTCCCCGCAAAAGTGAGGGGAAAAGCGATGAGCTTCAGATGCTTACCGCGAACCGTGGCGGGTCGGGCCGCTAGCCCCGCTGCTCATCCCCCGCGCGCAGCGCCGCCAGCGCCGGGGTCAGGACGTTGCCGACGCTGGCCTGCGGGTCGAGCGGCAGGGCCCGGAAGATCCGGGCCGCGACGCCCTCGGCACCGCCGGCCTGCCGGACGACGTGCGCCGGCGCGGTGGCCAGGACGTGCCGGGCGCCGGCCGCGACCACGGCGGAGCCAAGATCAACGCTCACGGTCCGGCCCCGGGCGGCGCCGGCCACGGCGTTCTGGCCGTACTCGGCCCCGGCCCGGATCGCGGCCTCGACCCGCTCCCGGGTCAGGAGCGAGGCCGCCCAGGGCGCGACCCGGGCGACACCGGCCGTCACGGCTGCGGCGGCGATCGGCACCAGCACGGCCGAGACCGGCTGCAGCAGGCCGACCAGCCAGTCGCCCCAGGGGATCGCCACAGTGCCCGCGGGCGCCCCGGCCAGCGCCGGGGAGACCAGGGCGACGAACGGGATCGCGGCGCTAGCGAGCGCCAGCCCGGTACGGAAGAGCTGCGTCATGATCGATCTCCGGTGTTGCGCGCACGGCGGACCCGGCCGGCTCGGGATTCGGGGATGGGCGGCGCGGCGCGGTCGCGCAGGGCCGCGAGCGCCCGGCGGGCCCAGTCCAGCCGGCTCGCCAGCGCGATCACCCCCGGCCGCTCGAAGAGCCGGCACACGGTCTCGGTGGCGGCCTCCAGGGTCGGGGCCTGGCGCAGGGCGGCGAGCGCGGCCGCCTCGGTGGTGCGCAGCTCCACGCAGAGGTAGCGGTACTGCGCATCGAGGGATGCGGGATCGCAGGCATGCGCCCGGCACCACGCCTCCATGGCGACGCGCCGGGGACCGGTCCATTGCGCCAGCCCCCAGCCGCCCCGGGACCCGGCTACCACCGGGGCGACCTCCTGGAGCTTGCGGAAGCCGCCGCTCTCGTGGCCGAGATTGCCGAGGAGGCCGGCGGCCTGGAAGTCGGTGAGCCCGAGATCGCGCATGAGGCGCGGCCCGAGGCTCCGGCACCCGGCCGCGAAGGCGTCGCCCGGCCCCCGGGCCGGACCGGTGGTTGCGGGCATGGGTCTTCTCCGGGCAGGGTCCGCGCGACACGGACGGGGGACACGTGGGACACGGACAGGACCGGCCGCTGGTGTTCATCGGCGATTCGATCACCGCCGGCTGGGGCCTCGCCCGGGCCGAGACGTTTGCCCGGCACGGCTTCATCGCCCAGGGCGTGCCGGGCCAGACGAGCGGGCAGATCCGCGCCCGGTTCCTGCGGGACGCGGCCGGCGCCCGGGGCGTTCATTTGCTGTGCGGGATCAACGACATCGCCGAGATCGGCGGCCCGGCCTCGGACGGGGCGATCCGAGACAACATCGCCGCCATGGCGCGGCTGGCCTTCGAGGCCGGGCTACCGCTCTGGATCGGCACCGTGATGCCGAGCGACTTCTGGGGGTGGCGCCCGGAGCTGCGGCCGGTGGCGCGCATCGACGCCCTGAATCGCTGGATCCGCGCCCATTGCGCCGTCAGCGCCGCGGCGCTTATCGACTACCACGCGCCGCTCGCCACGAGTTCGGGGGCGCTCAGGCCGGAATTCACCGAAGACGGCATCCACCTCAACGCCGCCGGCTACGCAGCGATCGAGCCGGTGATGCTGGCGGCTTTGGCGGATCGTGAGGTGCCGGGTCAATGAAGCTGCAAAGCGGCGACCTTTTCAGCACCTTGTCATTCCGGGGCCGCGTAGCGGAACCCGGAATCCAGACACGCCGACATATGAGGCCCTTGCAACCCCCGGCGTATCTGGATTCCGGGCTCGCTTGCGGCGCCCCGGAATGACACGGAGGGAGCTCAGGGGGGCTACATCCCCCCTCCGGACTGAGCCCCCTCAAGACCCCAATCCCAGCCAGTACGTTTGAACACTCCCGGCGCCGGTCACCGTGCCGCCGGTCGTGCGGCGGTTGTGGAGGGTGAAGCCGGTGGCGCTCACGTCGCTGACCTGGCTGGCGTAGAGTGTCCCGGCATCCCGGGCGATCGGCTGCGTCCAGACGCCCAGGCAGGCGCTGGGGAAGGCCGGCGCGAACAACACGAAGACATCCGCGTCCGTGCTGGTGGCGAGCCCCCATTGCAGGATGAGGCCGTTGGCGAGCCGGGCGTAGCCGGTCGGATCCAGCGCCTGCGTGCCGAGCGCCAGAGGGGTGCCATCGGCGCGCTGGTAGTGGCGCACGCGCCAGCGGCCGGCGCCATCCGAGGTGGCCAGGCAGGTGTCGTCGGCGGCCGTGACGATGTCGGCCCGGGTCGGCAGGGCGAGTTGCTCGGGATCGTGGACCAGGGTCGCGGGGCCGGCGAAGCGCAGGAGCCGCTCCCGGTCGGCGCCGGTGCCGAACCGGGTGATCCGGGCCGTGCCGGTCACCAGCACGCGCCGCGTGACGGTGCCGCCAAGATCCGTGGTCGCCGCCGAGGCCAGCACGGTCTCCGTGGAGGCGAAATCGATCCCGCCCTTCGCCGCGGAGGCGGTGAGCGCGGTGGCGAAGGCGGACCCGTCCGGCGAGACCTTCAGGGAGAAGTCGTCGCTGCCGAGCAGGCCCAGCAGGGCGCGGGCGGAATAGCCGGTCTGGAGGATCAGGCCGGCATCCCGGGACGCGGCCTGCTTGTTGACCGACATCCGCATGTCGCCGGAGCCCGGCGTCGCGTCGTCCCAGGTGAGCAGGGCCGCGTCCGACTTTACCGCGAGGCGGTTGGTGGCATCCGCCCCGGTGTTGATGCCGAGCCGGCTGACGCTCTGGATCGCCGTAAGCGTCCGGCGGAAACTGCCCCAGGCGGTCCCGTCGAACACGTAGAGGTCGGCCTCGTCGATCAGGTAGGCGAACCAGCCGGCCCGGGGCACGGCGCCGATCCAGACCCCGTCGACGTAGCGCACCACCTGGCCGGCGAGCCCGGCCCAGGCGCCCCCCGGATTCGACGCGACCACGAGATAGCGGTCGCCATCGGCGGGGTTCTGGGGCGGCGCGGTGAGGTCCTTGTCCAGGCAGGCGAGCTGGACCAGGGCGTCGAGGAGGCCGAGCGCCTCGTTGTGGGTGACGTGCTTCTGGGCCTGGCTCGCCGCAATCAGCGGCAAGCCGAGGCGGGGCGTGGCGTCGGTCATGGGGGCTCCGGGGGGTGCAATGCCGCCATCGCAAGCGCAGCGAAGCGACCGAGTGCGGCGCGCGATCGCGGAGCGTGGCGCGTCCCTGGGTTTCTTCGCTGCGCTCGCAATGACGGTGAGGGCTTCGGTGCGGGACGAGATCAGGCCGAGCGAACGGGAATGCGCGCGCGGGTGGCCGGGCCGGGGCCCGTTACCGCGCCGATCTGCGCCACGGCCACGTCGAGGCTGGTCTGGGGACCGCCGAAATCAGCCGCCTCGTTGGCGTAGAGGAGCTGCTGCGCCTCGGCCCGGATCGTGCGCAGGGGCGTGCCGGCATTGGAATAGACCGTGACCGCGTAGGCCTCCGGCTCGTCCAGCGAGATCTCGGCGGGCTCCCAGGCGTCGCCGTCCCGGCGCGCCCGGCGGATCCAGGAGAGGCGCAGGCCGGACGCGTCCCGGCGCGCCCGCAGATGGACCGGCCGCAGGGGACGCAAAGCCGCGAGCCCGGCCGTGGCGGAAAACTCCGTGACGGCGGGATCGCCCGGGTCCCGAGCGGCCGGGCCGACCCGGTAGCGGAAGCCCCGGCCGACCTCGTCCAGACGCTCGACCAGGGGCACCACCGCGCCGTCGTCAAGCCGCACGATCAGGCTGCCCGCCGGGGTCACCCGTCCCGCCTGGGCCTCGCTGCCGGCGAGCCCGCGCAAAAACCCCGAGAGACGATAGGCGTCGGGGCCGATCAGCACCGCGCTGGCGGCAGAGAACAGCTCCACGGCGCCGTCCGGCCCGATCAGCGCAAACAGGTTGCCGCCGCCCAGCATCGCGGCCTCGCCGATGGAGCCGAGGCCCCCGCCTCGGCGCAGGGTGACGTCGAGCGGAACGCCCCGCTGCAGCCGCCAGAGCGGCCCGGCCGGCAGGTCCGTGAGGGTCCGGCCGAGGCAGGCCGGGTAATCGACGAGGCCGTGGAGGGCGAAGGGGCCTCCGCCTTCCGCCCGCCAGATGGCCGCCGCCCCGGGCCAGGGCTCGGCCGCCACCGCGAGGTATTGCAGCACCGTCGGGCTGCCGCGATCCACCGGCAGGTCGAGCACCACGGCGAAGGGCGGCCCCGGGAAGGCCGGCGTCGCCCCAACCGGCAGGGCGGTGCTGCGGGGCAGGCCGCGCGGGGTGCCGCCCCGGGGCGGCACGCCGCTCGCCTCGATCCGCCGCCCGGTGGGGGCGTCGTCGATCCGGTCGATCTTGCGCAAAACCGTCCCGCCCGGCACCTCGGCCGGCACCGCCAGCAGGTCGCCGGGCTCCAGCTCGACGCGGCGCGGGCTCAGGGTGAAGACCGCGCTGTCCCGGGCGGCGATGACCCGGTCGAGCATCGCCTCGGCGAGATCGTCGCCGGTCTCCCGGCGGGTGACGATCGCCGCCTCGATCCGGGTCTCGCGCCGCCGCTCGCCCACCGGGCGGATCGCGGCGGCCGCGGCGCGGCGGTAATCCGGGCTCTCGGACTCGGTCAGACCGAGTTCGATTGCGCGCGGCAGGGCGCTCTCCTCGGCCCGGACCTGGCGCAGGACCGGTCTGTCCTGCGACAGCCGGACCAGATCGCCTTCCGCCAGTACCACCGGCCGGTCGCGGCGGGGCCCGCGCAGGTGCAGGGAGCCGGCCACCGCCGAGACGTCGAGGCCGTAGACCTGCGCCAGGGTCTCCAGGGCGGCGCGCGCCGAGAGCGGCCGGTCGAGGACGTAGCCGTCGAGGAAGGCGGCGGCCTCCACGGCGACCGGCGCATCGAAGCCGAAATCGGCCAGGATTTTCAGGACCAACAGGTCGAGGTCGCAGCCCTCGATCCGTCCCGTGATCCAGTGACCGACCTGCCAGTTGGCGGTGTCGGCCCAGACCGTCTGGACGGCCGGGAAGGCCGGATAGGGCCGCGCATCCCAGGACCAGACGAAGATCGATCCCGGATCGACCATCCGGCCGCCATAGACCGGTGAGACCGGGTTGTCGGCGTCCGAAAACCCCGCCGCGGCCGGATCGAACCGGGTGATCACAGCCTCGACACCCCGCAGCTGGATCAGCTCGTCGCGCAGGGCCCGGGAATGCGGCGGGTAGGCGCCCTCGGCGGATTTCGGATCGGGGAAGACGTTGGGGCCGTTCGTGCCCTTGTCCACCGCCGGCACCCCGACCTCGGTGAGCCAGATCGGCTTGGCCTTCGGCACCCAGGCGGTGGCCCGGGTCTCGACGCCGCCGTCGCGCTCGACATGCGGGTTCGACCACCAGCCGATCAGGTCCTTGGGCCGGAAGACCCAGGGCTTTCCGTCGGCGCCGTCCTGGATCGGTAGGCGCGCCTGGGCGTCGCGCCCGGCGGCGTCGGCATAGTACCAGTCGTAGGCCTCGCCGGAGGCACCGCGGGCCTTCAGGTAGGTGCGGTCGGCGATGTCGCCCGAGACCGCGAGGTCGGCATGGTCCGGCGTGTCGCGCCAGTCGGAGAGGGGCGGATACCAGTCGATCCCGACCGCGCCGATATTCGGGTCGGCGAACAGGTCGTCCAAGGGGAACCGGATCGTGGCGCCGCCGTCGCGGACATGGGCGCCGTACTCGGTCCAGTCCGCTCCGTAGACGAGCGTCACGCCGGTGCCCAAGCGGGACCGCAGCTCCGCGGCGAGGTTTTTGAACGCCTGTACGGCCGGGTAGCCGGCGGCGCCGCGCACCCGGGTGAGGCCGACGAACTCGCTGCCGATCACGAAGCCGGCGATCCGCACGCCGCGCGCCGCCCATTGCGCCGCGAGGCCGGCATAATGCAGCACCTCCGCGCGATAGCCGTTCCCGAAGAAACTCTGGATCTGCGCCTCCGCCGCGGCGGTGCCGTCCGGGCTGCCAGAGACGCCGGGGGCCGGATCGCAGGTGATGCGCCCGCGCCAGGGATAGGGCGGCTGGGTCGCACCGGGCACGCGCGGATCGGGCAGGCCGTTATTGGCCGGCACGTCCATCATCACGAACGGGTAGAGCAGCACCTCCAGGCCGCGGGCCGCGAGGTCCGCGACCAGCCGGGTCAACCCGGCATCCGACGGGGTGCCGCCATAGGCGGGGGTGCCGTCCGGCAGGGTCGAGACGACCTCGGCCTCGTCGCGCGTGATCCCGGCGACGCTCCAGGCCTCCGGCTTGGTGCGCTTGGCCCGGGTCTCGACCTTCGGCACCACCCGGCAGGATCCGGCGCGCAGGTCGGTGCCGAACCACGTCGCCACCACGGCGACCCGGCGCAGGTTCGGGCATAGGGCCTGGAGGGCGTCCAGGGACGCGGTGACGTCGGTGGTGCGCTGGAGCTGGTGCCGGTTGGCTGCCTGCGTCCGGCCGAGGCCGAGATCGACGGTGACGAGGCTCGGGTCGAGGGCGAACTCGCCGGCGCCGGGGATCAGGTCAACGGCGCGGATCCGGTGGAACAGGCCGTTGACCGGGCGGACCACCTCGAAGGCGAACTGGGGCACGCGGTTGCCGAACTCGGCGAGCGGCAGGTTCTCGAACACCACGTAGGCGAGGCCGCGATAGGCCGGGGCGTTCTCGGCCCCCTCCTTGGCGACGATCAGCGGGTCCGGCGCCTGGTTTGGGCTGCCGGTATGGACCCGCAGGGTGATCCCGACCTGGTCGATCTCCTTGCCGTCCGCCCAGATCCGGCGGACCATCGCGATCTCGCCCTCGCATAGCCCGACCGCCAGGTTGGCGAAATAGGCGTAGCGGGTGCGCACGGTCTTCTGCCCGCCCGCCCCCTTGGAGGCGGAGGCCGCGCGCTCCACCGTCGTGTTGGCGACCTCCCGGGCCCGCGTCGCCCAGATCAGGCTGCCGCCGATCTTCGCCCGCCCGTAGACCCGGGGGATGGGATCGCCCTCCGTGGAGGACAGGCCGGCGACATCGGCGAGCCGCGGTCCCTCGACGAACCGCGTGTGCCGCCCGGAGCCCGACAGCATCCCGTCGAGCCCCGCCCCCGCGGCCGCCCCGAGCACGCGCCCCACCACGGCCCCGATCGGCCCGCCCAGAGCGGTCCCGACCGCCGTGCCCGCCGAGGACAGGATCAGGGTGGCCATGGCGGGCTCCAGGGTGGGGGTTGGTCGACGTGTGGTGCGAGGGCCTCCGGACGCGATCGACACGCTGGTCGTGATGCGCGCCGCGACCCGATACGGCTACCGATTGAACCGCTCAGCGGCGCGTCCCACGCCGTCATTGCGAGCGCAGCGAAGCGACCCAGTGCAGCGCGCGATCCCAGGCCGTAGCGGTTCACTGGGTCGCTTCGCTACGCTGGCGATGACGAGCCAACTTGCGCCCTCGGCGTCAAGCTCACTGTGGCGACGGGCTCTCCGTAAGGATCCTCCGGGAACCGGAACGAACCCGTCAGGTGCCGCCGCCACCAGGCGGTGAGCGCCACCTCGGCCACGGCGGCGTGGTCGTGGGCGTGGATCATGGCGCCGTCGCCGGTGGCGATGGCGCAGTGGCGGGCCGGGAGGTGGGACCGGAAGGCGAAGAGCAGCACGTCGCCGGGCCCGGGTGTCACGCCGGCCACCGGCATGAGGTGACGGGTCGCCGCCGCGGTGAGCGGGTCGGTGCCCGGGGCGGCGGATTCCGCCCAGGTGGCGGTGTAGGGCGGCACCGGCTCCGGCTCGGTCCCGTAGAGCCCACGCCAGACGCCGCGCAGCAGCCCGAGGCAGTCGCAGCCGACGCCGCGCAGGGAGGCCTGATGCCGGTAGGGTGTGCCGAGCCACAGCCGCGCCTCGCCAAGCGCCGCCACGCCGATGTCCCGCCGCATCGCGCTCATCGGAACAGGCTCCCGCCGTCGAGGACCGGCTCCGAGCCCGGCACCGCCCGCATCACCGCATCGTTGCCCGGCATGTGCGGGAAGCCCTGGAAGTTGACCGCGTTGGCGAACCGGTCCCGGCAGGTGGCGAGCCGCTTGTCGCAGCCGGCGGTGAGGCTGAACGCATCCCCCACCGCCGGCGGCCGGGGCGGTGGGGTCCACAATTCGAGGAGCGTGCCGAGCTGGAGCCGCACATCGGCCTTGAGCCCGGCATTGGCGCCCTCCGTCCAGGTGAGCGTTCCGCCGGTGAACAGCCCGTCCGCGAAGCCGCCCGCCAGGGTCACGCCCAGGGTCGCGGGTTCGGGCAGGCCGATGACCCGGCCGGTGGTGCGCCAAGCGGCGAGGTCGACCCGACAGCGTCCGTCGCCGAGATCAGCGCCGCAGGTGGCCCGGAAGGTCCGGCCGCGCTCGGCGCCGAGCCGGTGAGCGAGGCCGCGCAGCTCCGCCACGAAGGCGTCGCCCTCCCGGCGCACCTCGCCGATCGTGCCGACATCGAGCAGGAGGCGCGTCTCCGGGTTGGTCCAGTCGACCAGCCAGGTCTCCACCGTCGCGCCGTCGTAGAGGCCGCCGGCGATGTCGGCCTCGGTCAACCCAAGGGAGCTCAGCGCCCCGGCCACGTCGCCGCCCGAGACCGCGAAGCCGGATTCGGCGCCGGCCTCGGCGGCTTCCAGCCCGGTGCGGGCGGCGTGGACAAGGGCCGCCAGGGTCAGGTCGCGGTCATGGTCGGTGAAGCCGAGGGCAATCCCGTCCCGCCGGCGCAGGGACCAGCAGCGGCACAGGGTGGTGACGCCGCCCGCGAGATGGGCCGCGAAGGCGTCTGGGATATCGCGCATCATCAATCCTCACGGCACGATCTCGACGAGGGGCACCTTCGGGATCTCGCCGGCCGTGAAGGCGGCGAGGTCGATGGTGAGGTCGTCGGTGTCGAAGCGGACCGGCACGTCGAAGGCGAAACCCGCCGTGACGGGGGCGCCCTGGGGCGGGACGTGGCCGGCCGCGAAGGTGACGAGCCCGGTGGCCGGGTCGCACGCGAAGGCGTCGGCGCCGACCTCCCGGCCCGCCACCGCCACCCGGACGCTGCCCGCCACCGGCTTGGCGATGTGCCGGCGATAGGGCGCGAAGCCGGAGCCGTAGGTCTTAGTCAGCGCGAACGTCGCGGTGGCGCCGTCGCCGGTGCCGAGCGGCTGGTCAAGGGAGCCGATCGCCCGGCCCGGCGGGCCGGAGCGGAAATCGACCCGGTCGCGGTAGCGGAAGCCGTAGAGCCGGCCGCGCCGCTCCTCGAAGAAGGCCAGCACCGCGTGGAGGGAATCGAGCCCGCGCAGTCCGAACCCGGCATCGTAGCGGCGGCGGGAATCGGCCCAGCGGCCGTTGCGGTGCTCCCGCCCCGAGGCCAGCGTGACGATCTCGGTGAGCCGCTGCGGGCCACCGCTGCCGCGCAGCGACACGTCGAGGGGAAACAGCACCTCGTGGAAGGCGTCTGCCATGGCGCAATGATCCCGGAGAAGCGGCCGGAGAAGGCACGTCCTCCCGGCCGCCGCCGGCCGGAAAGAGTTTTTTCGGAATGGGCGAAACTTCGGAAACGCCGTTCATCGACAACCGGCCGCGACCGAGCGAAGATCATCGAAGACGACGGGCGCTCCTCCGAAGATCTTGATCTCCTGAAGATTTCAGAAGATCTTGCCGGAGAGTCGTGCGTCGTCGGCGAACCAACGAGGAGCCTTACGATGAGCGCCGTCCCGCAGCCGCTGCACCCCACTCTCGACATTCGCCGGGTCGCCGGCCGCATCGGCGCGGAGATCCGCGGCGTCGCGCTCTCGGGCGATCTCGACGCTGCGACGGTGGCGGCAATCCGCCAGGCGCTGGTCACCCACAAGGTCGTGTTCTTCCGCGACCAGGATCTCGACGAGGCGGGCCAGGAGGCGTTCGGCCGGCGGCTCGGCGACCTTGTCCCGCACCCGACCGTCCCGTCGCTCGCCGGCACCGCGGGCGTCCTCGACCTCGACGGCAGCCGGGGCGAGCGGGCGAGCTCCTGGCACACGGACGTGACCTTCGTGCCGGCCTATCCGGCGATCTCGATCCTGCGGGCCGTGACCCTGCCGGCCTATGGCGGCGACACCCTCTGGGCCAACACGGCGGCGGCCTATGCGGAGCTGCCCGAGCCTCTGCGGGAGCTGGCCGACCGGCTCTGGGCCCTGCATTCGAACGTCTACGATTATGTCGGCGGGCGCGTGAACGCCCCGGAGGCCGGCCGCCAGCGCTACAACGAGGTGTTCACCCGGACCGTCTACGAGACCGAGCACCCGCTGGTGCACGTGCATCCGGAGACGGGCGAGCGCTCGCTGATCGTCGGGCATTTCATCCAGCGCATCCTCGGCCTCACCACCGCGGATTCGCAGCACCTGCTCGCGATCTTCACCGACCACGCCACACGGCCCG
This sequence comes from Methylobacterium sp. ARG-1, assembly GCF_001262595.1. Taxonomy (NCBI): domain Bacteria; kingdom Pseudomonadati; phylum Pseudomonadota; class Alphaproteobacteria; order Hyphomicrobiales; family Methylobacteriaceae; genus Methylobacterium; species Methylobacterium sp. ARG-1. The sequence continues at coordinate 24,332 of NZ_LHCD01000013.1, read as the reverse complement.
AGAACACGGTGCGCTGGTCCTGGCGGCTCGGCGACGTGGCGATCTGGGACAACCGGGCGACCGTCCACCGGGCCGTGGACGATTACGGCGACCAGCCCCGGGTGGTCCGCCGCGTCACCATCGAGGGCGTCGCCCCCGTCAGCGTCGACGGACGCCGCAGCCGGGCCCGCGAGGCGGCGGCCAGCAAGGCGGCGTGAGGGGCGCTCACGTCGCCCGCTGCCCCCGCGCGACCGCGCGGGCGAGACTTGCCGTCACCTGAGCTTCCGAGCGGCGGAAGGCGCCGGGGTCCGGGGTGGCGATGTTGACCGTGACGGAGACCGGCCGGGCTGCGGCGCCGCCCGCGGCAACGCCGAGGCGGCCGTCCGGGCCGCGGTTGAGTGGCAGGATCGCCTCGGGGCCGGCCTCGCCCATCAGGCCGGTGCCGCCGGCCATCGGGAAATAGGTCGGCGCGGCCACCACCCCGCCTGAGGCAAAAGGCTGGACCCGGCCGCCCCGGAACATCCCGCCCCGGGCGAAGCCGGTCTCGCTGCCGGCGCCGGCCCCGAGCACGGCGTTGACCAGGCCGGTGATGCCGGAGCGGATCGGGCCGGTGGCCGCCCGGGCCGCCGCACCGGCGAGCTTGCTGCCGATCGTGCCGAGCACGCCGTCGAGGCTGCGCCCCGAGGCGGCGCCCCGGGTGAGCGCCGCATCCAGGCTGCGGCCGAAATTCGTGGCGAGCCGGTCGAGGGTCTCCAGCTGCGTGATCCGGGCGGCATCCTGCGGATCGGGATCAGTGTCGATCGTCACGTGGCCCTCCTGCATGGTGGGTCTCGGCAGGTGCGAAACCCGGGATCCCAAAGGGCTCAGCCCTTTGGCGGGGTGTCGGGGCAGCGCCCCGACGCGGCTCGGCCGCTCGGCCCCGGATCCGGATAGGCGGCGAGCAGGCGCTCGAACGCGTCGCGGCTCAGGGGATCCGGACCGCGTCGCCGACCCAGGGCGGCGGCGAATTCGCGGGGCGTGGCTGCCCAGAAGGCGGCCGGGCTCCAGCCGAGGGCGCCGAGGCCGAGCGCCAGGGCGTCGTCCCAGGGGAAGGCGGAAGGGCGGGCCGGCGCCGACGCAGAACCGTCGGGCACCGGCTCTACCGAGGGTTTGCGGGGCCCGGCGCCTCCCCAAAGGCGGCGGCGAGGACTTCGCCGAGTGCGGTGGAGACCGCCTCCAGGCCGCCGGCCAGGGGCAGGCGCGCGACCGCATCGTCGTCGAGGTCGTGGCCGCCGCCGCGCAGAGCCGCGCCCAGCAGGGCGATCAGGTCCCGGGCCGAGACCCGGCCGCCGTCGAAGCGCTCGGCCAGGCCGACAAGGTTGCCGACCTGGAGCGCACCTTCCAGCTCGGCGAGGGCGCCGAGCGTCAGGCACAGGGTGTAGCGCTGGCCGGCGAGCTGGAGCGGAACCTCGCCGCGGATCCGGTTGGCCATGGCTCAGGCCGCCGTGAAGGCGAGCACGCCCGCCGAGTCGAGGCTGATGTCGAAGGTGACCTCGCCGGCATGGTCGCCCCGGTATTCGAGGCTCGCGATCTGGAACGGGCCCTCTAGGGTCCCGAAGGCCGGCACGACCACCTGGAAGGTCTCGATCGCGCCCTCGAAGAAGATCAGCCGCAGCCGCAGGTCCGAGGCCTGGTTGCGAAACACACCGGAGCCGGCGATCGCGGCCCGGCGCACGCCGGCTCCGGCCAGCAGCTCGCGCCAGCGGCCGGTGGAATCGGCGTTGGTGACGTCCACAGTCTCGGCGTTGAGGGTGATCTGCCGCGTGCGCAGGCCCGCCACCGCCAGGAAGCCGCCCGCGCCGTCGCCGGCCCGGAGCAGCAGGTCCTTGCCCTTCTGTGCGCCCATCGGGCTCTCCTCTCACTGGGTTTCGGTGACGGCCTCAAGCGTCAGGGTGGCGCGGGCCTCGCCGGTACGGGCGTCGCGGGTCGCCTTGATCGCCCGCACCCGCAGGGTGACGAGGCGGCAGCCCTGGAGCGGCAGGGCGGCGTCCGTGAGGAGCGCGGCCATGCGCTCGGCGGCGTCGAGCGCGGTGCGGACCGAGCCAGGCTTCGCGATCACCGCGATGGCGTGGCTGTGGCGATGGCGCTCGGCGCCGTCGACGGAATCGTCCACGATCTCGGCCTCGCCGAACAAGGCGTAGACCGGCAGAGAGCCCCGGGGTGGCTCGTCATGGAGCCGGACTTTGCCGCCGAGCAGGGCCGCGAGGGCAGCGTCGCCGGAAAAGCGGGCGATCAGGCCGGCGCGCAGGGCCAGGAGCGGGCTCGGGTCGCTCACGACGCGCTCTCCCGGGTCAGTTCCTCGACATGGCAGACTAGGTCGCGGCCCTTCGCGTCCGGCTCGCTGACCGCGCGGATCGCGAAGCGGCGGGGGCCGGCGGCGAGCCGCATGGTCGGGTCGAGGGCGACCCGGGCGCGCAGGGTGACCCGGTAGGCTGGGAGCGTGTCGGTCCGGCCGCCCTCCGGACGGTCAGCGAGGCCGGATGGGGCGATCGCGCCCCACAGGACCGGGCCGGCCACGTAGCGGCGCAGCACGCCGCCGAACCCGTCGGGCTGCTCCAGGGGCCGTTCGAGGACGAAGCGGCGGCGCCGGGCGCCGAGCGGCGGATGATGCGGGTTGGTCGCCATCGGCGAAGCTCCGGTCGGGCGCAATCGGAGGGGAAGCCGGCTCACAGGCGCATCCGGCGGAACGGGGCGGCGAGGTCGGCGACGTCGGTTCGGGCGGCATCCGGCTCGTCGCCGCGATGCTCGTAGCGGGCGGCGGCGAGCCGCAGGATCGCGAGCCGGAGCGGCGCCGGGAGCGGCGGCCCGTCGCCCCCGAACCCGGCCGCAACCTCGATCAGGATCGTCCGGCCGGCCGGGTCCGGCACCATGGGGTCGATCAGCAGGCCCGGTTCCTCGATCGGGTCGGGTCCGAGCCGGACGAGGCCGGCGTCGAGCGCGGTGACGCCCTTGGTGTCGGACAGCCCGGCGCGGATCAGCGTCACGAGCGGGCTCAGCGGCAGGGCCAGCCGGCCGTTCGCGGGCCAGGCATCGAGGGCGATCCGGTAGCGGCCCGGCACCAGGATCCGGCGCGTCTCGATCTCGAGGCTGGCCCGGGCGGCGGTGATCAGGGCCGCGAGCAAGTCATCCTCGGTTCCGCCGTCGTCGGAATCGAGCCGCAGATAGGCGCGCAGCTCCGCCACGCTCACCGGCTCGACCACGGCCTCGTCGGCGCGTATCGGGATCATCGCGTTGCCCCCTTGCTGGATGTCTCGAATGCAGATCCCGAAGCGCCGCCGGGCGGCCCTCACCGTCCTGGCGGCGGCTCTGTCGCTCGCGGGCCGTCCAGCCGGCGCGATCGTGGGCGGCGCCGAGGCCCCGGCCGGCGGGGCCGTGATGGTCCTGTCGTCGAACGGCGGCGTCTGCACCGGCCTGGTACTCGCCCCCGATACGGTGCTGACCGCCGGCCATTGCGTCGCTGCCGGGCGGGAGCACCGGGTCCATTTTCGCGACGATGCAGGGGCGCCGGTCCTGGTCGAGGTCTCGGGCCGCGCGATCCATCCGGGCTACGATGCCGGCGCTGCCTCGGGTCGGCGCAAATCCATCGACCTTGCGCTCCTGCACACCGCGACGCCGCTGCCGCCGCGCTTCGCCGCGGTCACCTTGAGCGCCGCCCCACTCCGGGCCGGCGAGCGCCTGACCCTGGCGGGCTACGGCGCGGCCAGAGCGGGCGATCCGCGCTCGACCGGCACCTATCGCAGCGTCGGCCTGCCGGTGATCGAACCCTATGGGCCGAGCCGCATCCTGGTCTGGCTCAAGGGCGACGCGGCCGGCGGCTGCCAGGGCGATTCCGGCGGCCCGATCACCGGCCCGGACGGTGCCGTGCTGGCGCTCGCCGCCTGGATCGGCGGGACCTGCGGCGGCCTCACGCAAGGTGTTCTCGTGGGGCCCCAGCGCGGCTGGATCGACCGGGTGCTGGATGGATGGGGCCGCGGCGCGCGGTGGGGCGGCTGACGGGCCGTCACCGGGTGAGGCGATGGCGAGAGCGCAGCCGAATGATGGTCCATCCCGCTCCGGGTCGCTTCACGCACGCCGTCATTGCGAGCGCAACGAAGCAATGACGGCGTGCGTGAAATCAGTCGGCCTTGCGGCGCCCCCAATCTCCACCCTCGTCCCAAGCGCAGAGACGGAAGACCGGTCAAACAGGCCGTTCGGGCCGTCTGCTCCCGCGTTATCGCCCGGCCCGTTCGGAACCGCAGCTTGGCCGGGTCATTGCCTTGCTCTAGGCTCCCTCAGCGCCGCGCCCTCGCCGCTGCGTCCCCCCTTGCGCCGTGAGCGCCCCCGGAGTGTCCGATGTCCCGTCGCCCGATGCGCAAGGCCGGCCCCCGTGAGCGTCTGCGCGGCCTGGGGCTCGGAGCCGGGCTTCTCGGCAGCGCTCTGCTCGGCGCCTTGGCCGGCCTGATGCCCGCCCCGGCGGCCGCGGTGATCAACGGCACCACCACGCGCGATCCCGACGGCGCGCGCAGCTTCGCGGTCCGCATCGAGAGCACGGAGGGCGAGATCTGCTCGGGCACCCTGATCGCCCAGGATCTCGTGCTCACCGCCGCCCATTGCGTGATGCGCCCGGCCGGCTACACGATCATCAGCGTCGACCGCGGCTTCCGCCAGCGCCGCACCCAGGTCATCGCCGCGACCATGCACCCGGATTTCGTGCCCGGCACGACGCCCGAGGACCAGCCCGGCGTCGACCTGGCCCTGCTCAAGCTCGAGGCGCCGCTCGGCGCCGACTACGTCCCGCTCGATCCGCGCGGCGCCGCCTCGATCGATACCGGCGCGGCGGTGGACATCGCCGGCTTCGGCGTCGTGGCCGAGAACCGGCGCGACACGGCCCGCACCCTGCGGCTCGCGCATCTCGTGTCGATCGGCTCGCTGCAGGTCGCCAACCGGGTGACCGTGGTGACCGACCGGCGGCGCATGGCCGAGACCTCGGGTGCCGGCGCGTGCCTGGGCGATTCCGGCGGCCCGATCCTGGTCGGCGGCCCCGGCGGCTACCGGATCGTCGGCGTGGTCAGCTGGTCGAGCGGTGCCCTGCAGCAGGGGGCCCGCCGGACCGCCTGCGGGGGCTTCACCGCGGTGACCCCGGTGGCCGAGCATACCGGCTGGATCGCCACCCGGTCGGCGGAACTCTCGCGGATCCCGGTCGGTGAGGCCCTGCCCCGGGGCAACCGCTCCGACTGGATGGCCAAGCCCGGCCGGCGTCGCTGAGCCGCGTCCGCAGGCCGTCGGGACGAGACGACGCGCCTGGACGTGTCGGCGCCGCTCGGAACACCGGACCCGCTGTCGCGTTTGTGCAACGCAATCGCGTTAGGCGAAGATTCGCGGCCGTATCGGCATGTTCGCGACCGTCTGCACGCAAATTCACGGAGCAGATTTCATGGCTGAGACCGGCAAGGGCAATACCGTCCGCTCGCACAAGACCCGTAACAACACCGACTCGAACGCCAAGCAGGTCTCGGTCGAAGCGCTGAACGCCCGGCTGGCGGACGGCATCGACCTCGCCCTGGCCATCAAGCAGGCGCACTGGAATCTGAAGGGCCCGCAGTTCATCGGCATCCACGAGATGCTCGACGGCTTCCGCACCGAGCTCGACGACTTCAACGACAAGGTCGCGGAGCGCGCGGTGCAGCTCGGCGCCACGGCGTTCGGCTCGACCCAGTCGGTCGCCGCGAAGACCAAGCTGCCGGCCTACCCGACCGACATCTACGCCATTGCCGATCACGTCGCGGCGCTGATCGACAGCTACGCCGCCTACGCCAACGCGGTACGCGAGAACATCGACGAGACCGACGAGGCCGGCGATGACGGCACGTCCGACCTGTTCACCGAGATCTCGCGGGCAGTCGACAAGCACCTCTGGTTCCTCGAGGCCCACGTCCAGGAGCCCACCGGCACCCTGCGCGACGGCAACCAGGGCCGGTAAGCTTAAGCTCGCTGAACTCTGGTCTGAAGCGCTGAAACATCGATCGCCCTCCCCGCTCGCGGGGAGGGCGATCGCGTTTAATAGGTCGTTTACCCAACGGTTTGCGAATTTTCGGTTTGAGAGTTTTCTCGCCGCCCGATGCACCTCCCCGTCATCCCGGGGCCGCGGAGCGGAGCCCAGGATCCAGACACATCGGTGCAGCACGGTCCTGCACCGTCGGCGGTTCTGGATTCCGGGTTCGCCTGCGGCGCCCAGGAATGACGGGGTGATGTATACGGCCGCTCTGAGCGCTCTTGCGCGGTCTGAAGATAGGAAGCTGGCCCGGACGTCAGAGGCGGCCGGGCCGACGCTCCAAAACCAGCCTCACCCGAACTTCAGCACCTTGATCGCGTCGAAATCTTGCACCCCGCCACCGACGCGCTTGGTGACGTAGAACAGCACGTAGGGCTTGGCCGAGTACGGGTCGCGCAGCACCCGCAGGCCGGTGCGGTCCACCACGAGGTAGCCCCTACGGAAATCACCGAAGGCCACCGAGAGGCTGCCCGCCGCGATCTCCGGCATCGCCTCCGCCTCGGTGACGGGGAAGCCGATCAGCGTCGCGGAACGGTCGGCGGTGAGCGGCGGGTGCCAGAGGTAATTGCCCTGCGCGTCCTTGAACTTGCGGATCGCGCTCTGGGTGCGCCGGCTCATCACGAAGCCGGCATTCTGGCGGTAGGCGGCCCGCAGGGCGTAGACCAGATCGAACAGCACATCGGACGGGTTGCTCTGCGGGAACGCCCCAGCCGCGCCGGTGGCGACGAAGCCGAGCTTGCCCGGGGCCCAGGCGGCGTTGGCCACCGTGTCGTAGCTCAGGAAGCCGCGCGGGCGGCTGGCACCATCGCCGGTGACGAAGGCCACGCCCTCCTGCTCGGCGAAGGCCATCTCGACCTCGGCCGAGAGCCAGGCGTCGAGATCGACCACGGCATCGTCCAGCAGCGTCTGGGTCGCGGCCGGCATGGCGTAGAGTTCCATGGCCGGGAAGGCGATCTCGGCGAGCACCGGCCCGTCGGTGCCGGGGCGCGGCGCGGTCTCGGCCACCCAGCCGGTCGCCGGAGCGCCGACCGAGGCGGCGCGCTTGTACTGGGCGCCGGAGATCTGCTGCACGCTGGCGATGGCCCGGATCGGCGAGACCTGCGCGAGCCGGGCCAGCACGGTCCGCTCCAGGGTCTGCGGCACCAGGTAGCCGCCATCCGGCCCCGATCCGGCCGACAGGGCCTTGGCCTCCAGGCGCTTCAGCCCCGCGCTCTCGCCGGCCCGGACATAGAGGTCGAACGCCGCCTTGTGCTCCTGCGCGGCCCCGTCCTCCCGGGGGCCCGGCTGGCCGAGCGGCGGCCGGGCGCGATCGAGGCTGATCCGGTCGAGCCGGGTCCGGGCGGCGTCGAGCGCCGCGTCGATCCGGGCGAGCTTTTCCTCGGTAAGCACGTCGGCGCCGAGCCGGCCCTCGATCTGGGCGATCCGGCTGTCATTGGTCTCCTTGAAGGCCTCGAACGCGGTGGCGAGTTCGTCGAGCGCCGGCTGGACCGGCTCGGCCCCGGGCCGGCCTGCCTTGTTCTCCAGGCCGGGCAGCGCGCCCTTGGTCTCCGGGGCGGGGCTCGACGGGGCGACGGCATGGGACATCATCGGGCAACCTCGTGGCTGGGGTGGGTGAAGCGGAATGGGGCCGCCGGCGTCCGGCAAGGGGCGCGGGACGCGGCGGGTGCGGGGGCGATCCTCCGAGCGAGCCCGCGGATCTCCTCGGCGGTCGGCGTGCGATCCGGGCTCGCCCGGGCCCCCGGCTGCAGCGGGAAGGTCACCAAGGAGATCTCCCAGAGGTCGACCCGCTGGAGCCGGCGCTCCCCGCTCGCGCCCTTGCGGGCCAGCAGGGTGCGGAAGCCGATCGACAGCCCGTCGAGGCCGCCGCCGCGCAGCAGCGCGTCGACCTCCCGGGCGCGCTGGACCGCGAGGTTGAGCTGCCCCTCGGCGAACAGGCCGCGGGCATCCTCGCGCAGGGACAGCCAGCGCCCGATCGGCTCGGCCGGATCGTGCTGGAACAGCAGCCGCACCCCCGCGGCCCCCCTTCGCGCCAGGCTCGCCGTAAAAGCCCCCGGCACCACCACGTCGCGGCCGAGATCGGGCACGCCGAACACGCTGGCGTAGCCGGAGAAATGGCCATCCATCGGTAGAATCCTCGGTCGGTTTTTATTTGGACAGGGGCGGAGCGCCGGAGCGGCCTGACGGGCCTGGGCGGGATGATTCATCGGTCCGAAGCGAGGTCTGTCAGGACATCACACGCCCCTCGCGAGGGGGTTACGATGTTCACGCGGCGCGCTCCGTCAGGCGGGACGCGCCCCCTCTCCCGTGCGGGAGATGGGACCCGCGCCTCGATCGGAACCATGCGAGGCCGATGATCCTCACCCGCCCGCTTCCGGCTCCGGCGGGTATCCCACGGCCGCGCGCTTCTCGGCGACCGACAGGAACCCGGCGGCCTCGACCCGGCGCCAGAGGGATTCCCGCTGGCCCGCCAGGGCCTCGATCCGGTCGAGGTCGGGCTCCAGGTCCACCGGGCCGAAGGCGGGTTCCAGCCAGCCGGCCAGCGCCTGGGCGGTGCGGGCGGCAAGCGGGATCAGGGTCTGGCGGTAGAGCGCCCGATTGGCCTCGGCGTAGTTGGCGTGGGTGCTGTCGCCCGGCAGGCCGAGCAGCAGGGGCGGCACCCCGAAGGCCAGGGCGATCTCCCGGGCGGCGGCGTTCTTGGCCTCGACGAAGTCCATGTCTTTCGGCGACAGGGCGAGCGGCTTCCAATCGAGGCCGCCCTCCAGCAGCAGCGGCCGGCCGGCATTGGCAGCGCCCTGGTAATTGGCCTCCAACTCGGCCTTCAGCCGGTCGAATTGCGGCTCGGTGAGCGCCGCCCCGGCGAAGACCAGCGCCCCCGAAGGCCGGGCGGCGTTGTCGAGCAGTGCCTTGTTCCAGGCGCTGGCGGCGTTGTGGATGTCCAGCGCGGTGGCGGCCGCCTCGATCGGGGCGAGGCCGACATAATCGTCGTCCGGGTGGAACAGGGACAGCGCCAGGATCGGCGTCACCTCGTTCGCACCCGGAGTCGGGAGGTCGAACCGGCGGCTGGTCCCGCCGACCGTGTAGACATAGGCCGCCGGCCAGCCGTCCGCGCCCGGCAGCATCCGCATCCGCCCCGGCCGCAGGGCTTGCAAGGCCGCGATCCGCCCGTCGAGGTTCACCGCTTCCAGGTAGCCGGTGCCGCCGAGCAGGAGGTCGGCATAGACGGTCTCCAGAAGGCGTGTGCCGCTCTCGCGTGGGTTCGGCCGGGCGAGGAGCGCGAGCAGGTCACCGGCCCGCGCGGCGCCGGGTCCGGTTGCGGTGAGCGGCAGGCTCGCAGCGCCCTCGGCGACCAGCCGGATGGCCCGATGCACGATCGGGTTGCCCTGGTAGCCGGCCCGGGCCAGCGCCGCCGGATCCCGGGGCGTCCAGCTGGCCCGCCCATCCGCGTAGAGCGCGAAGGCCGGGGCGGCCTTGATGGTCAGATCCGGCCCAGCCGGACGGGTGGCCCGGCGCGCGACCCGCGCCAGCCGATCGAGGAGGTTGGCCATGCCTGTCCGGTCCTGCGCGAGAGCGCCCGCCGCGGAAATGGACGCCGGTTCGGCGCCAGCGAGCGTTTTTGTGAACGGCTGAGAGCCGGACCCGACGGCTGCGCGAGCGGGCTCGGCTCAAGGGTGCGCGGCATCGATCCGCCCACCGGAGCCGAGCCCGGGCAGCGCATTGATCGACGCCGTTATGGAAGCCGGGTTGTGCCGAGCCGTTCGATCGGTGCGGCGGATACACCGCACCCGATACGAAGCCGTGGCGACACCGCCACAGCCACGAACCGCCGACTCATGTATGCAGGATACAGTTCGTTCCAGAGACCACGAACCGACTCCCGGCGCGCTTCCTGCAGAGGCGCGCCGTATTGTTTTGCGGATGCGGCGCCGCTCGCAGACGCTCCTCCATCGCGGGCGATCCCATCCCCCTCAGGATGACGGGAGAGACCGGGGCATCCCGATCTCGGACCTCTGGTAAAACCCGGGTCCGGTCACGGTCGCGATCAGGCCCGCTCGACCTCGCGATTGACCGAACCGGCGATGTCCCGGGCGCAGCGCAGGACGGTGGCCCGGTCTGTCTCGTTCGTGATCGCGTGCCAGAGGCGCAGCAATTCCACCGTGGCGCTCAGGTCGGTGCGGATCGTCGGGGGGCCGAAGAAGTCGCCCACCGGGCAACCGAGGGACTCGGCGATGAGCCGCAGGCGCCGATGGGCGCCGTCGGGCAGACAGTTCTCAGGATCAAGATCCGAGTCCACGGGCCGCCCTCCGATGTACGGCCAACCATAACAGCCACCCCGCGTGTATGCAATTTAAGGATGAAGGCGCATCTCACTTTCCCGTGTGGTGCCGCACGCGTGACCGTCAAAGCCGGCGGATCCTCGGTTCGCGCGCGCCATCCAGCAGCAGATGCGTCACCGCCCAGACCAGGGCGTCGAGCCGATCGGGCGAGGCGCCACTCGACAGGCCGTCCGGGCCGAAATCGCACAGCTCGTCCTCCAGTGCCGGGAACGGCCCGACATGGTGGACCAGGCCCCTCGCGTAGAGCAGCGAGACCGGCTCGGCGCGCAGGTACTTGCCCCGCATGGCGCGGACCGGGGTGACCGGCACCGCCGGGTCGCACTGGGCCAGCACCGCGGCGGCCATCTCGCCGCCCTGGTTGACCTCGACCACCAGGGCGTCGGCCGAGAGCCGGTGATAGAGCGCCAGCGCGGCCCCGGCCCAGGCCTGGGGGCTCGCCCGGGACAGGCTGGCATCGGCCAGCACGTAGGCCCGGGCGCCGGCCCGCCCGGCCGCCACGATCCCACAGGCATCCGAGCGCGCCCCCGAGGTCGCGGGCGGGTCCACCGCCACCACGATCCGGGTGAGCTCCGGCGCGGCGACGACCCGGCCGGCTTCCAGGGCGGCGCGATCCCACAGGGCGTCTTCCCGGTCGGCGATCAGCTCGCCGTCAAGCTCCTGGCGGCCAAGGCGCGTGCCGGCATAGCGTCCGACCACCAGCTCCAGGAAATCCGGGGAGAGGTGCCGGACATTGTCGTGGGTGCGGGCGCGGCTGACCACGGTGCGCGGGTCGGCGAGCAGGCGCCGAATCAGCGGCACCGGCCGCGGCGTGGTGGTCACCAGGTTGCGCGGGCGGGCGCCCAGCCGCAGCCCGAATTGGAGCATGTCGAAGGCGGCTTCGGGCCGGCGCCATTTGGCGGCTTCGTCGCACCAAGCGGCGCCGAATTGCGGGCCGCGCAGCGCGTCGGGCTCCTCCGCCGAGAAGGCCAGCGCCACCGCGCCGTTGTCCCAGGCCAGCCGCCGCAGGCTCGGGGACCAGCGCGGGCGCGACCGTCCCCGCGCCGGCAGGTTGAGCAGGCCGGACGGGCCCTCGACCATCACGTCGCGCACGTCGAGATGGGTCTCGCCCACCAGCGCGATGCGCCCGACCGGCTCGGGCGTGAAGGCCGGATCGCCCCGGGCCAGGGCATCGACCCATTCGGCGCCGGTGCGGGTCTTGCCGCTGCCGCGGCCGCCGATCACCGCCCACGTCGTCCAGGACCCGGTCCGGGCAGTCCCGGTATCGGGCGGCGGAAGCTGGTCGGGCCGGGCCTGGTGCAGCCAGTCGTCCGTGAGGGCGCCGACCAGCGGGGCCGGCAGGGTCGCGAGAAAATCAGGCAGCCGTCCGGCCGCGGACAAAGCCAGCATAGCGGCGCGCGATTTCCGCGCGGAGTGCCGGCAGGTCGGGCTCGGTGTCGCCATCCCCGCCCTCCCGCCCGTCGCCCGGGGCCATCTCGTCGAGCAGCCGCTTGAGGCCGCCGAGGTCGCGCAGCACCCGGGCGGAATCGAGCACCGCCGCCGCCTCCCCGTTCAGGGCGGCGTCGAAGGCGGCGATCTGCCGGGCGATATGGGCGCGCAGATGCGCCCGCAGGATCGGCGGGTCCGCCGCCGCCTCCAGATCGAGACGGCCGGGCTCGGCCCCCACATCCGGTTCGGGGCGGGCGACGCCGCAGCCGGCCAGGAGCCGGTCGGCGGCGTCGCGCCCGACGCCCGCGGCCTCGGCGACGTCGCCGGGATCATTCCGCGTCTCGCTCAGGAGCCGCGCGAGGGCCGCCCGGCGGGTCTCCGGCCAGCGCGCGGCGACGTCATGCCGCCGGCGGCGCGGCCGCAGCCAGCCGGACCGGGCGTTCCAGCTGAGGATCGTGGCCGGCTTGACGCCGGTGCGGGCGCTGATCGCGGCGACCGACAGCTCGGTCTCGCGCAGGAGCTGCTCAACCGCGGCGCGCTGCTCCGGCGGGAGTGGATCGAGGGACCGCATCGCCGCCGCTCCGCATACGTATCGACCGTGCCTGGTCTGTACTCGAGCAGCGCGACGGTGTCAACCTAAAAATTCCTATTCTTGGATTTTAGGCGGACCCCCTTCCGCGCGCGATACCTCATCCCTCCCAATGGGCCACGCCGCCGTGGCCGGAGCAGGTGCCGCGGCGGGTGTGGCTGAAGCTCCAGGTGTCGTCCCGGCACTTGGCCGTGGCCCCGGCCGGCTTGGTGCCGTCGCGGGTCTTGGCCGGGCGGTGGACCTCGGAGCCGTCATGGCTGCGATAATGGCCGTGCCGGTCGAGGGTCGATTCCTCGGGCTCGCGGTAGTCCCGGGGTAACGCTCCACCGGCGAGGCCGAGAAGCACGGCCCCGGCGAGCGCGAGCCGGGCAAGGCCCGTGCAGGTGGGAGCCATCACCGGGCGGCACCGCATGTGCCGAAATTGTCACGCGCGGCGCCGTTCGGGCTGGTCGCCGAGCTTAGTGCCTGGGGGGCCGCGCGCGCCGCAGGACCGTCCGCTAACGCATGGCTCGCACCGCCTGGGACGGCGCCAACCGGGCCGTCGCCGCCCGCGCGGGCAATGGCGCCGCCGGCCGTCGGCAGCAGAACGGCCACGATCGGGATCGGTCTCACGGTGCCACCTCAAGGTTGTGTTGAGTGGCACCAAGCACAACCCAAGCGGGGCCGTCACGCGCTATTTCAGGTTAGGATTAAGGCTCATCGCGGTTGTGGCCCGACCGCCGGCGAAAGCCCCGGAAGCAGTGCGCGGGCCTGCCTCCGGCCACGCCGAGATGAAGCGGCCTACTCTCCGGGCAAACTGCAAAGCTCGGCCCGGAATCCGAAATCGTCCTGCGTATTAAGCATGGATTCGCCGGTCTTCGTGGGGAGTCCCGAAAAAAAAATGGTTTGCTTGGGCTGTGTTCGGAGCGCTAACCAGAGGCAGCCGCGCGTCGGAAACGCGATCGAACGAAAATACGGGGGCGACGTGTTCGTTCTGGTGCTGGCGACCCTGGCGGGTGGCATCCTGACATCTGTGTGCGCGTGGCCCTGGCTCGGCCTCGGCGCGCTGCTTTTGGCCCCGTTCGGGGCCGGCAGCGCGGCCGTGTTCGCCGGCCTCCTGCTCGCCGCCCTGCGGAGCCGGCGTTCCGCCGCGACACACAAGCCGGTCCTGGGCACGCCGCCCGAGGCGCCCGGCGCCATTGTCAACGACACGCTGTCGGCGCACCGCCGCCGGGCGTGATCAGCCGCCGGGCGGGTGCGGTCGGAAACCGCCCCCCCGCTCCACTTCAGAGGCCGGGCGCGATTTCCTGCGGCCTCCGCACCCCGTCTTCCGAATGCCGGCAGCCGCCGTTCAGGACCGGACGCTAATGCCCGCCGGCGCCCGACGCCGCGGCGGCGGTCGGGATCCGGCCGGGGCCACGGAAGAGCGCCAGGCCGATCACGTGCCGCACCAGGGTCGCGAGCCCCAGCACCAAGAAGGCGGCGCTGCCGGTCAGGACCACGCGCTCGATCCCGTCCGTGTGGATGATGTGGTCCGGCACCTCGACGCATTGGACGAAGATCTCGGCCATCAGGCCCAACACCAGCAGGGCGAGGCCGACATGATGGCAGAGCGCGTCGAGGGCGGCCTCGTAGTCCGGCTCTTCCGTCGGCAGGCCGCCCAGAAGATGGCTGACGCCCGCCCGCTCCTCCAAGACGACACCCCAACCGATCAGGATTACGCCCATCCCCTCGATGATGTGCCCGGCCTCCTGGATCGCTTCGTGGTGCCCGAAGCCCGCCCCCCACAGCAACGATGCAACCTCGTAGAGGGCCAGCGTCAGCGGCATCAGGATCACGACGTTGAACGCGACGATCGACCAGCGGCTGAGAAGCATCGTCGCCAGCATCGTGTGTAATCTCTTCGCCCAGGACATCGATGAAACAACCCGCCTCTCGGCACACGCCTGGGTGTGACCGGAGATGTGCAGGAAGTATCACGCCCGACCAAAGTCAACGGGCGCGCGAAACTTGGGACGCGCGCGCCTGTGATTGAGACGGAGCGTCGCGGTCGCCGGTGCCGGTCGCCCCGAGATGGGTCATGCCGAAGCCGGCCGGGTATTTGAGGCCGTAGCCGAGGGCGCGGTCGAAGCCGATATGGGCGGCCCAGATCAGGCCCGCCGCCAGGATCTCCGGCGCCGGTGCGAGTACGCCCCAGGCTAGACAGGCCGCGGGCAGACCGTACCAGTGACCGGCATTGTAGAGGGCCGCCCCGGCCGCGCGCCCGGCGCCGTAGCCGAGCAGGGTCAGGTCGGGGGCGAAGAACAGCAGCGCGAACGACCACCAGCCCGCCTCCAGACGACCATACGTCACCGATGCGGCGACGAGGACGAGCAGGCCTTCGAGGCGCAGCAGCTGCCGCGGCGCCCCCGTTACCGTTCCGGTCATCCTATGCTCTCCAGGGGGGATGCCGTGAGACTCGCCCATTCATCGCTGCATGGCGAGACCGGATTTCCGCATGCTATTCCCTCACAAATGAATACCCCGGACTGGACCCTGCTGCGCTCCTTCCTGGCCGTGGTGGAGATGCGCTCCCTGTCGGCGGCCGCCACCCGCATCGGTGCGACCCAACCGACCCTGAGCCGCCATATCCGTGCGCTGGAGACGGCGCTCGGCGTCACCCTGTTCACCCGCACGGCGCGGGGGCTCGAACCGACTGACGCGGCCCTGGGCCTGATCGGCGACGTGCGCGCCATGGGCGAGGCCGCCGATGCCCTGGCGCGCAAGGCGCAAGGGCGGGCGCAGGGCCTGAGCGGGACCGTGCGCATCACCGCCTCGGTGATCGTCGCCAACCTCCTGCTGCCACCGATCCTGGCGGCCTTGCGGGCGGACGAGCCGCGCATCGAGATCGAGCTCGTCGCCTCGGACCGGCCCCAGAACCTGCTGCGCCGGGATGCCGACATCGCGATCCGCATGTTCGACCCGACCCAGAACGCCCTGATCGCCCACAGGCTCGGGGAGGCGCCGCTCGGGCTGTTCGGCGCACGGGGCTATTTCGAGCGCCGCGGCCGGCCCCGCACGGTGGCCGACCTGGCCGAGCACGACGTCCTCGGTTTCGATCGCAGCGACGCGCTGCTGCGGGCCTATGCCGCTCACGGGCTTAAGGCGGCGCGCACGGATTTCCCAATCCGCTGCGACGACCAGATGGTCTACTGGAACCTGATGCTGGCCGGGGCCGGCCTCGGCTTCGCGCAGGTGCTGCTGGCGGGGCGCCACCCCGAGCTGGAGCGGGCGGAGATCGGCCTGACCCTCGCGCCGCTGCCGGTCTGGCTGGTCCTGCATGAGGAGGTGCGCGGCAACGCCCGGATCCGCCGGGTTGCCGATCGTCTCACCGAGGCGCTCGGCGCCCTGCTGCGCGGCGCCTGACGGGAATCGAGGCGGATCCCCGCTTTACGCCGGCTGGCGCAGCACCGGGGCGAGGCCGAAGCGGATGATCTCGTGGGGGAGCCGGTCCAGCGGCAGGACCTTGGCGGCAGCGCCGCGCTCGATCGCCTCCTTGGGCATGCCGAACACCACGCAGCTCTCCTCGTCCTGCGCCACCGTAAGCGCGCCGGCCCGGCGCATCTCCAGGAGGCCGTTGGCGCCGTCGTCGCCCATGCCGGTCATCAGGATGCCGAGCGCGTTGGCGCCGGCGCATTGCGCGGCGGCGCGGAACAGCACGTCCACGGAAGGGCGGTGGCGCGAGACCAGCGGGCCGTCCTTCACCGCCACGGTGTAGTGGTTGCCGCTGCGCTGCAGCAGCAGGTGACGCCCGCCCGGAGCGATCAGGGCCCGCCCAGGGGCGACCGCATCGCCGTCCTCGGCCTCCTTGACCGCGATGGCGCAGAGCCCGTCCAGCCGCCGGGCGAAGGCGGCGGTGAAGTATTCGGGCATGTGCTGGACGATGACCAGGCCCGGGCAATCGACCGGCAGCCCCTCCAGCACGTCGCGCAGGGATTCGGTCCCACCCGTGGAGGCGCCGATGCAAACGATCGGGTCGGTCCCGGCCACGCTGCGGGTGCGAGTCGTGGGCGGCAGCACGGCGTCGGCGGTGAGCTTCGCCTCCACCGCCCGGAGCGGCGGCCGGCTCGGGCGCAGCTTCGCCCCGGCCGCGGCCCGCACGGCGTCGCAGACCCGCACGGAGGATTCCATCAGGAACTGGCGGGTATCCACCCGGGGCTTGGGCAGGACATCCACCGCCCCCGCCTCCGGCACCTCGAACAGGCTCCGAGAGCCCTGGTCGGTGAGCGTCGAGCAGATGATCACCGGGATCGGCCGCTGCGCCATGATCTTGCGCAGGAAGGTCAGCCCGTCCATCCGGGGCATCTCGAGATCGAGGATGATGACGTCCGGCACCTCCTCGTGGATGCGCCGGGCCGCGATGAACGGATCGGCCGCCGTGCCGAGCACGGCGATGTCGGCAGCCGCGTCCAGGATGCCCACCAGGGTCTGCCGGACCGAGGCGGAATCGTCCACGATCAGGACGCGGATCGGCGGCTTGCGCGTCATCCGATGGCGCCCTCGACCCGGGTGAAGATCGTCGAGGAAACCTGCGCCAGGCCCGGCACCCCGGCCCCGGCCATCGATTCCGAATGGCCGACCACCAGGAAGCCGCCGAGCCGAAGATGCGTGGCGAGCCGGGACAGGACCGCCCGCTGGGTGTCCTTGTCGAAATAGATCAGGACGTTGCGACAGAAGATGATGTCCACGTCGCGATCGACCGGATACTGGGCGTTCATCAGGTTCAGGTGCTTGAAGCGCACCCGGGCGCGCAGCTCCGGGACGATCCGCCCGACCTTCCAGGCCGGGTTGCGGGCCTGCATCACGTAGCGCCGGCGGAAATGCTGCGGCACCGCCTGCAGCACGTCCTCGGGGTAGATGCCCTCCGCAGCGACCCGCAGGACCTCCGTGGAGACGTCGGTGCCGAGGATCGCGTAGTCGAGCGCGTGCCCGGCCATCGCCATGTCGTGCAGCACCATCGCGAGCGTGTAGGCCTCCGCCCCCGTCGAGGCGGCGGCGCTCCACAGCTTGAGCCGCGCCTGGGTGATGCCGTTCCGGCGCAGCATCGGGATCAGCTCGTCCCGGAGCTGGTCGAAATGCGCCGGCTCGCGGAAGAAGTCGGTCTTGTTGGTGGTGACGCAATCGATGATGTGGACGAATTCCTCGGCGAGGTGACCCTCCTCGAAGACGTGCCGGCCGTATTCCGTCAGCGTCTCGATATCGAGCGCGCGCATGCGCTTGCGCAGCCGTCCCTCCACCATGGTGCGCTTGGCCGGCGGGATCTGGATCCCGACCCGTTCCTGGATCAGGTCGGCGACCGTCTCGAAATGGCGGTCTTTGAGGCGCGGCATGGAATCGGTCCTTGCGCGGCGATCAGGCCGCGAGAGACGGCATCAGAAGGGCGGGGTCGTCGCCCGCCATCAGCGCCTGCAGATCGAACACCACCACGAAGGCCTCGCCCTTGCGGCCGATGCCGGCGATGTAGGTCGACCGCCAGCGGCCCCCGACATCGGGGGCGGGCTCCAGCTCGGCGCTGTCGAGCTCGGTAACCTCGATGACCCGGTCGGCCACGAAGCCGACCCGCATCGCCCGCTTACCCATGGCGATGTTGAGCAGGATGATCCGGGTCGCCGGGGTCACCGGAATCGCCGGCAGCCCGAGCTTGGTGCGCAGGTCGACCACCGGGTAGCTCTGGCCGCGCACGTCGATCATGCCGACCAGGAACGGCGGCGCGTGCGGCAGGGCCGCGGGCGGGCGGTAATCCAGGATCTCATGCACGCATTCGATGTCGATCCCGAAGATTTCGCGATCGAGGCCGAGGGTCAGGTATTGCCACACGCTGGACATGCTGGTCTCCGGCTGGGCCGGCTGCCGGTCGCGTCCCGCCCGAACCGGGGGGCACGGGCCTTCGCGGCGGCAGCATAGGGGTTGGTGATTGCAGGGAAAAACACCGCGCGGGTAACGCCCGCGCGGTGCGGGACCGCTCAGGCGGCGCGGATGAAGTCGGCGTCGCGGGCGTCGCCCTCGCCCATGTCGAGGGCGAAGCCCCCGCTCGAGGTCGCGGCCGCCCGAGCGCCGCGAGCCTTGAGCCGGGCCGGACCGGCCGCCGGGGTGCCCATCCGGGTCGCCGCCGCCCGCAGCTGCGTCGCCGCCACGTCGAGGCGCGACTCTGCCTCGTCGATGCGGAAGTAGGCGATGGTGGCCTGGAGCCGCTCCGCTTGCGTGGCCAACTCCTCGGAGGTGGCCGAGACCTGCTGGGACGCGCTGGCGTTCTGCTGGGTCACCTTGTCGAGCTGCTGGATCGCCTGATTGATCTGCGCCGAGCCGACATCCTGCTCCCGGCAGGCGGCCGAGATCTCCTCGACGAGCAGCGCGGTCTTGCGGATGTCGGGCACCAGCCGCCCGAGCATCTCGCCGGCCTGCTGGGCCGCCTTGACCGTGTCGGACGACAGCGTGCCGATCTCGGCCGCGGCCGCCTGGCTGCGCTCGGCGAGCTTGCGCACCTCCGAGGCCACCACCGCGAAGCCGCGACCGTGCTCGCCGGCGCGCGCCGCCTCCACGGCTGCGTTCAGCGCCAGCAGGTCAGTCTGGCGGGCGATCTCCTGCACGATGGTGATCTTCTGGGCGATGGTCTGCATCGCATCCACCGCGCGTCCGACGGCGGCGCCGCTGGCCTCGGCGTCCTGGGCCGATTGCCGGGCGATCGCCTCGGTCTGGCTGGCATTCTCGGCGTTCTGCTTCACGTTGGCGGCCATCTCCTCGACGGAGGCCGAGGCCTCTTCCGTGGAGGCCGCCTGCTCGGTGGAGCCCTGCGACAGCTGCTCGGCCGAGGCCGACAGCTCCTGCGAGCCTGCCGACACGTTGCCAGCGGCGGTGGCGGCTTCGGTCACCACGGCGCGGAGCTTGGCCAGCATCTGCTCCAGGGCGGTCCCGAGGACATCCTTGTCGGACAGGCGCTTGGCCTCGATGGTCAGGTCGCCCGCGGCGATCGACTGCGCGACCTTGGCCAGAACCTGCAGGTTCTCGGTGGTGGCGCGCAGGTTGGCCTGGACCTCGCTGCTGAGGCCGCCGAAATCCTTCGACAGGGTCTTGGTGAAATCGCCGATCGAGACGGCGACCAGCACCTCCGAGATCTCCCGGAAGGCCTGCTCCACCGCCTGGGCGGTGCCCTGGATCCGGCCGACCTCGTCGAGACGCCCGGTCTCGAACGGCGTGGCCAGGGTCGCCAGGCGGGCGCTGATCGCGGTCACGGGCTTCGCCACGGTGCGCACCAGCAGCAGCCCGATGGCGACGGCGATCACCAGGTTGGCGACGATGCCGAGCAGGATCATCTGCGTGGTCGTGTCGAAGGCGGTGTTCTGTGCGTCCTGGCGGGTGCGCATCAGCGTGTTCTCGACATTGACCAAGTCGGCGATCTCGGCGCGCAGGCCATCCATGGCCTCCTTGCCGGCTCCGGCAATCTCGGTCTGGCGCGCGGCCTCGCGGGTTTCGGGATTGGCCATCCCGGCGATGCCCTTCTCGGCGACGCCGTTGTGCCAGGCCTCGGCCTGCTTGCGGATCTTCTCGAGCCGCTCCTGCTGGGCCGGGTTGTCAGAGGTCAGCTCCTTGGCCTGCCGCCAGGCGGTGTTGAAGCTCTCCCAGCCCTTCTGGTAGGGCGCCAGGAACTTGGCGTCCCCGGACAGCAGGAAGCCGCGATAGCCGGTCTCCTGGTTCACCATGCCGGCGAGCGCGCGGTCGGCGGCATCGATCACCTTGATAGTGTGGTCGGTCCAGTTCACCGACTGCCGGATCTCCGAGGATTTCCAGTAGACCACGCCGTTGATGCCGAGGCCGACGAGAAGCATCAACGTGAAGGCCAGGAACAGCTTTCGCGGTATCGAGATATTGTTGAGCAAGTTCATGGTCTAATCCTTCACGTCGGTGGAGCGGGCGGGGATCTCGATCGGGAGCACCCTGCGGCTGGTGTGGCCCGGGCGGACCCGGAGGGTAGTTTGATCCGAGGACGCACCTCGGGGGCAGGATGCTCGGCCTGGGGCCGCTCAGGCGGCGCGGATGAAGTCGGCATCGCGGGAATCGCCCTCGCCCATGTCGAGGTCGAAGCCGCTGCCCGCCGCCAGGGGGGGGCGGCCGACGCGGGCCTTGGCGGAAGTCTTGTCGGCGGCCTTGGCCGACGTGCCCATCCGGGCCGCCGTCGCCCGCAGCTGCGCCGCCGCCGCACCCGTGCCCGCATCCGCCGCGTCGAGGCGGAAATAGGCGATGGTGGCCTGCAGCCGCTCCGCTTGCGTGGCCAGCTCGTCCGAGGTTGCCGAGACCTGCTCGGACGCGCTGGCGTTCTGCTGGGTCACCTTGTCGAGCTGCTGGATCGCCTGATTGATCTGGGCCGAGCCGACATCCTGCTCCCGGCAGGCGGCCGAGATCTCCTCGACGAGCAGCGCCGTCTTGCGGATGTCGGGCACCAGCCGCCCGAGCATCTCGCCGGCCTGCTGGGCCGCCTTGACCGTGTCGGACGACAGCGTGCCGATCTCGGCCGCGGCCGCCTGGCTGCGCTCGGCGAGCTTGCGCACCTCCGAGGCCACCACCGCGAAGCCGCGACCGTGCTCGCCGGCGCGCGCCGCCTCGACAGCGGCGTTCAGCGCCAGCAGGTCAGTCTGGCGGGCGATCTCCTGCACGATGGTGATCTTCTGGGCGATGGTCTGCATCGCATCCACCGCGCGTCCGACGGCGGCGCCGCTGGCCTCGGCGTCCTGGGCCGATTGCCGGGCGATCGCCTCGGTCTGGCTGGCATTCTCGGCGTTCTGCTTCACGTTGGCGGCCATCTCCTCGACGGAGGCCGAAGCCTCTTCCGTGGAGGCCGCCTGCTCGCTGGAGCCCTGGGACAGCTGCTCGGCCGAGGCCGACAGCTCCTGCGAGCCTGCCGAGACGTTGCCGGCCGCCGCGTTCGCCTCCGTCACCACGGCCCGGAGCCGGCTTAGCATCGTCTGCAGGGCGAGACCCATCGTGTCCTTGCTGGACAGCGGCTTGGCCGCGACGGTCAGGTCGCCCCCCGCGATCGCGTTGGCGAGGGTGGCGGTCTCCCTAAGGTTGTCGGTCATCCGGTTCATGGCGGTCACCAGATCGCCGACCTCGTCGTTCGAGGTCACGGCGATCTTTTGGTCCAGGTCACCGGCCGAGACAGCCTCGGCAAGCGACACGGCCCGGGCCAATCCTCGGGAGATCGAGACCGCGAGCCAGCCGGCGATGCCGAGGCCGAGGAGCAGCGCGCCCGCCAAGGTCGCGAGCATCAGCGTCTGGCTCTCCTGCGACGCCGTCTTCGAGCGCTCGACCGCCTCCGCCATCTGGCGGCCCTGGTAATCGGTCAGGAGGTCGAAGGCCTTGTTGGTCGCCACGGACGCGACGCTGTACTCGCCTGCGACGAGCTCGATCGCGTGGATGGGCGCGCCCGGCTCGATCGTGGCAAGGGCCTTCTGGAACGAGGCGAACCAGGTCTCGAAGCTCTGCCGGACCGCCTCGGTGGGAACTTTCGCGGCGGCGCCGACCCGGAGCAGGTTCTCCAGGCCGCGGGCGATCTCATCGCGCATCTGCTTGGTCGCGGTCACGTGCTCCACGAGCCCGGCAACGCTGACCGCGCCCGTGGCAGCCTGAAGCCGGCCCCAGGCCCGTTCGAGGGGGATCTGGAACGCCATCACCGCCTTCATCAGATCGAGGGCGTTCCCGTCGTCTTTGGCGGTGAGCGTCGCCAGCTCCGTGCGCAGGACGGCTATGGCCGGGCGGCCCACGCCCACGATCTCGGACCAGGCCCGGGCGTTGGCGTTCATCTTGGCCAGCTCGACGATCTTGTTGCCCAGGGCAACCTGCGTCTCGTATTTCTGGTCGAGGTCTTGGACGAGCTGGACGGCCTCCCCGGTCGAGGGGCTGGCCTTGATCTTGGCGATGGCTTCCTGGGCGCGCTTGCGCATGTCGAGGGCGCGCTTGAGGGAATCCGCGATCTGGGCGTCGTTCACGGTGATCACCGCCGTGCGGAGATTGGCGGTGCTGCGGATGGCGTTGGCCTTGGCCTCCAATATCTGGGCCTGCGTCGCCGCGCGGTCGCGGAGGAACGCCAGGCTCCTGTCGGATTCCATCAGGCCCCGATAGCCGGCGCCGCCGGCCAGACCGGCGAGCACGAGCATCGCGCCGAACCCGGCGGCCAGCTTGGCCTTGATTGAAATCCGCATATCCTCGACTCCTGAAATTAATTTAAAATTGCCTGCATATCTGGAATAATGACAAAGTCTTCTCCAGATTTGACAATAGAGCGAATGTATTCAGGCCGCCATGACGTGCCGATCTTCGGCGCCGGCTGGCGGCTCTCCAGGGCGACCGCAGTCACCTCGAACACCTTGTCGGCCACCAGCGCGACCAGGGTCGGGTCGCCGTCGAGATCGAGCTCGATCACCACGAAGCGGGTATCCGCGGTCGCGGCGGTGATCGGCATGCCGAAGCGCTCGCGGATGTCGGCCAGCGGCACGACGTTGCCACGCACGTTGACCACGTGGCCGAGATGCGGCCGCGCCCCGGCGACCCGGGTGGTCGGGATCGGGTCGATGATCTCACGCACCATCCCGGCCCCGAGCGCGAAGGTCTCGGTGCCGATGCGCATCATCACGGCCTGGAGGGCGTGGCCCTGCTCGATGGCCTCGACGAAATCGGTCATCACGCCACCTCACGGAATTCGCGCAGCCCGTCCGCGGCGGCGCCGATCTGCCCACCGGTCATCAGCTGGGCCGGGTCGATGATGAGCGCCGCGGTGCCGTCACCGAGGATCGTGGCGCCCGAGAAGGTCGTGACGTCGGCGTGCAGCTTGGACAGCGACTTGATCACCGTCTGGTGGTTGCCGAGGATCTGGTCGGCCACGAGCCCGAACCGGGTCCCACCCACGGAGACGATGATCACCTTCTGGTAGGGGTCCGGCTCGCCGGTCGCCTCGAAGACGGTACGCAGGCGCAGGAACGGTACGAGGTGGCCGCGGATGTTGAGGAAGTCCCGGCCGCGCTCGCCGCGGCCGCTCTCGGGCAGCTCGACGCATTCCTCCACGGCCGACAGCGGCAGCACGTAGCGCCCCTCCCCGACCCGGATCAGCAGGCCCTCGATGATCGCCAGCGTCAGCGGCAGGCGCAGCACGATGGCGGTGCCGGCCCCCGGCTCGGTGGTGATGTCGATCGAGCCGCGCAGGGCCTCGATGGTCTTCTTGACCACGTCCATGCCGACGCCGCGGCCCGAGAGCGCGGAGATCTGCTGCGCCGTGGAGAAGCCCGGCGCGAACAGGAACTGGTAGACCTGCTGGTCGGTGAGCGGGGTGCCGGGCGCGACGAGCCCGCGCTCCTCGGCCTTGGCCCGGATGCGCGTCACGTCGAGCCCGGCGCCGTCGTCCCGCACGGTCACGAGGACCTGGGCGCCGACATGCTCGGCGGAGAGCGTGATGCGCCCGGTGGCGTTCTTTCCGGAGGCGCTGCGCCGGGCCGGATCCTCAATGCCGTGGTCGATGGCGTTGCGGATCAAGTGGACCAGCGGATCGGCCAGGCGCTCGATCACGGTCTTGTCGAGCTCGGTCTCCTCGCCGTCGGTGACGAAGGTGACGGGCTTGCCGAGATCCCCCGACAGGTCGTGGACCAGGCGCCGGAACCGGCTGAACAGGGCGCCGATCGGCACCATGCGGATGCTCATGGTGGTGTCGCGCAGCTGCGCCGAGAGCCGCTCGATCTCCTCCGCGATGGTCTGGAGCCCGCCATCGGCGTGCAGGCCGGCAAGCTGGCTCAGCCGGGCCTGGGCGATGACCAGCTCGCCGACCCGGTCGAGCAGCTCGTCGAGCCGCTCGGCCTCGACCCGCATGGTGCTGGACCCGCGCGGCTCGGTGTTGCGGGCCGGGCCCCGCCGCTCGGCCTCCGGCGGCTTCGCGGCG
>NZ_LHCD01000012.1:0-139340 GCF_001262595.1 Methylobacterium sp. ARG-1 | reverse complement strand
CGATGGCGCTGCATGCAGCGGCCGAGCACGGTGCCTTCCAGGACGTCGAGGGCGGCAAACAACGTCGTGGTGCCGTGGCGGGTGTCGTCGTGCGTCTGAGCAGCGGGATGCCCAAGCCCGAGCGGCCGATTGGGACGGGTTCGCTCCAGAGCCTGGATCTGGGACTTTTCGTCGATGGACAGCACGACGGCGTGGGCGGGCGGTTGCATATAGAGACCGACGACATCCTCGACCTTTTCGGCGAAGGCCGGGTCGTGGAAGCGCTTGAAGGTCGGCACTCGATGCGGTTGCAGGCGGTGCTCCTGCCAGATCCGCTGCACGGAGCGGAGTGAGATGCCGGTCCGCGCAGCGACGGCGCGGCCGGTCCAGTGCGTGACCTCGTCCGGCGGTTCCGAACACGTCAGCGCCAGCACCTTCGCCACTGTGTGGGTGGAATGCGGCGGGGTGCCGGGTGGGCGGGTCTTGTCCCGCAGCAGGCCCTCAACGCCCTCCTCGGCAAAGCGCTGCTGCCAGCGCCAGACTGCGGGCCGGCTGACGCCGGCCTGCCGAGCCACGTCCTGCACGCTCAAGCGTTCGAACGAGAGCAGGACGATGCGCGCCCGCAGGATGTGCTTGAGCGGGCGGGATCGATCACCGGCGATCGTGGACAACGCCAACTTGGTGGCGTCGTCGAGGAGCACGCAGACGGTCTGAGCCATCGCCCAGACTCGCATGCATCACGCCCCCCGTGAATCCTCTGACCGCGTCAGTGCACTAGAGCGGTTTCGCCCATCACCTGTCGGCTTCACCTGATTGTGCGTCGGGCCGGGGCCATGGCTTTGGTCTGGTCGGCGGTTCGCGCTCAGCCTCGGTGATGGCTGCCTGCAAATAAGCATGAGCCTCGCGTGCATGGGCCGTGAGCCGTTGCAACGAGACGTAGCGCTCCTGCACCGTCCTGCAGGCCGCGATCACCTCGCCGATGACTGGGACGAATGTCGCCGTGCGGCGCAGTTCCTGACACGCCGCTGCGACCACAGCTGGCTGGAATCTGAGCTCGACCAGATCGAAGCACAGCGCGTTGAGGTAGGTGGCCGGGTTCGCGGGCTGCCGGGGCATAGTGTCAAACAAGACCGCGACCGCCGCAGTGGGCGCCTTGTCCGGAAGTTGGCTGAGAGCCGCCGCGACCACAGCCGAAATCCGATCGAGCGTCGCCTCGGATGGTATCGCGGCCAGATCCCTGCGCGCGTGGCCCATAGCAGCGCGGTCGCTTCGAAGCACCGAGGCATACGGGTTCGAGAGCGCGACCGCGCACCAATCGATCGGACCGATCTCGGTCAGCAGACGCTCAACCCGCAGATGGGTCTGCTCGTCGAGCAGAGGGTTCCGACCGGCCCGCGCGACAGTGCGACCGGAGCTTGGCTCAGTCGCCATGGTCGAGGTTCCTCATCAGGGCTTCGATCGCGCTAAACGACTGCCGGCCGTTCGGCCGTGACGGCGCATGCCGCGGTGCGGGCTCGTCACAGCCCACCTGCCGGCGTTCAACCAGGTCTTTGCGTGAGCCGTGAACGTTGGATTCTCGCCGGCCCGCTCAGCCGCGAAGCGCTCGGCGCCGGTGATCAGCTCCTTCGGCGTCGCCTTTTGGTCGCGCATGATGCGCTCGAACACGGGCTGCGCCGCGGCCTTGCCAACCTTGCGCGGTTAGGCCTCCCAGAACCGATCAAACGCTGATGCATCGAGCGATTCAGACCTTGTTCCTTTCCCTCGTTCTTTCTTCCCTTGTTTGGGGGACTGTTTCGTCCCTACCCGCGGAGATGCGCCAGGAGCTGCGTAGGAGGGCGAAAAACCGTTTGTTATCAATATGAGAGTTAACTGTCGACGGAGTCAGCCGGACCTGCCCGAAAGGGCCTTATCAGCTTCCCAAGCTGAATGTCGTCGGTTCGATCCCGATCGCCCGCTCCATACGCTTTCCTGTCATCGTTGAACGGGCTTGCGAACGCGCAAGTTTGATCACCTGACTGCGCCATCCGGACTATGCCCCGCACGGCGCGAGACCGAGATCTCGCGATCCGAAGAGCTATCCGCTCGCCGACGCGGCACTTACGAGGGCCTCCGTCTCAGCGGGTGCTGCGAAACGCAGACGCACCGCGTTCGTGGGTCGGATGCCGAACCGGATGGGACGGCTTAGCCAAGCTGCTGGTCGGGCCAATCACTCCGCCGGCCTACCTCGATTGGCGGATTCGGCCCAGCACAGCGCCTCGATAGACTGCCCTTCGCAGGGAGCCCCCGACACCTCCGTCCGACGGCGGCGACCGGGAGGTTCGGGACGGGGTGCAATGGCTTTGCGTCGAGACACGGCTGGCTTCGGGTTTGACCACGCCGCCGGGCTGAACTGGCTTGCGACCGGCGCCCCGGGGGCGGCAATGGAGCGGCCCTCCGGACGGAGCGCGCGACGCCGGACCCGCCCCGCTGACTTGCCGCGCCTCGGGCTCGCCGCCATCCCCTGGATCCTGTTGATCCTGCTGGCGCCGTTAAGCGGCGAGCAGCTCAAGCTTCCGGGACTCGATAAGGCCGTCTGGCTCGGCGCCGACCTGGCTGCCTTGGCCTTCCTGGTCCTGCGGCGGGATCTGACCAGCACGCTGTTCGGAAGCCGACCGATCCTTCTGCTCTGGCCAGCGCTGGCCATGCTGTCGGCGGCCTGGTCCCTGACACCGGGCATCACGGCCTATCACGGTCTCCAGCTGCTCGCCACGATCGTGGCCGGCATCGCCCTGCGCGCCACGGTGGGACTGTCGGGCATCGTCCGGATCGTCTTCTTCGGGCTGCTCGGGGGGCAGATCCTGTCGGTCGTGCTGGGCGTGGCCGCCCCCGGCATGACCCGCGGGCTCAGCGGCGAATGGTCCGGCGTCTACTCGCACAAGAACGTGCTGGGGAGCCTGATGAGCCTCCAGCTCCTCTGCGCCGCGTGCCTGTTCCTCCAGGGCTGGCACCGGCTCCTGACCGGTGCCGCCTTTCTCGGAGCGCTGGGGCTGCTCGCATCGTCCCATTCCGCCACCGCCCTCGTGGCCGGTGCCCTCGGGCTCGCGCCACTCGTCGTCATCATCGCGTGGCGCCAGGGAAACCTCGTCACGGGCTTCTGCCTCGGCGTGGCCATCGCGCTTGCCGGCATCGGCATCTTGATTGCGGCGACCCACGGGGCTGCCCTGTCGACGAGCCTCCTCTCCGATCTCGGAAAGGACACGACGCTCACCGGGCGTACGATCCTCTGGCAATTCGGGATCGACCAGTTCTGGCGGGAGCCCTTCATCGGGATCGGCTACAAGGCCTATTGGGAAAGCCCGATTACCACGGCCCCCTATCTCCACTTCACCACCAAGCAGAAGGTCTGGTTCTTCCACAACAACTTCATCGACATCGCCGTAGCTTTCGGAACCGTCGGCCTGCTCGTCTTCGCCTGCGTCCTGCTCGATACGGCGCGTCGAATCATCCGGCACTTCGCTCGCTCACCCGGCTACGTGGAAGCCTGGCCGATCCTGTTCCTCGCGCAGATCACCGTGCTGATCTGCTTCGAATGCCCGCTCTTCGTGAACCACGGCGTGCATCAATTCCTGATGGCCGCGATCCTGCCGGTCCTGCGGTCACCGCGGGCGCGCTGACGATCCGCTGCCGGTCGCGTGAACCGGCGTCGAGACGCGCGAGGATGAGGCGCTTGAAGCTCCCACGCTTCGCGTGAAGCGTTTTCGGCCTTTCGAAAGCCCGCGGCCTTGTGAAGGGCAGCCGCCTCCTGCAGCCGTTGCTCGCTGCCGGCCGCAGGTTCCTAGACGTGCGCATGGCAGGCACCACGGTCTTCGTTGACGAAGCCTCGCACTACGGGACCATGTCGCCGCAATAGCGTCGAGAGATGGGGCTCCGGTCGGGGCGCTTTGCCCGGCCGGAGCCCCGCACGAGACCGCTCAGTTCAGCTTCTTGGTCAGCCGCAGGCAGAGGATGCCGGGCTTATCCGAGCCCGGGAACGGATGGCGGTCCGTCAGGCTGCCGTAGACATCGTGGTCGTCCCGGATCCCGAACACCTCGATGCGTGCGACGGTGAATTCGTCGAACTCGTCGACGATGCTCATGTCCAGCAGGTGCGGCTCGGTGACGGTCGGAGGATGGTTGATCTCGACGATCAGCAGGATCGTCCCGCCGGGCGCGCAGACACGCTTGAGCTCGCCGACGGTGCGACCGACATCCTCGACGTGATCGAGGGCGTTGAACATCGTGACGACGTCGAACCGGCCGCTGGGGAACGGAATGCTCTCGCTCGGCGCCGCGACGTAGCGCATCTGGTGGAGGCCGCGATTGAGCTTCACGTAGGAATCGGCCAGCGGATCGAGGCCGACCCGCTCCAGAGCCCCGGTGGCCCATTCCAGGCTTCCGACCGGGCCGCACCCGACATCAAGGACCCGTTTGCCGGCATAGAACTCGCGATCCAGGCCGAAGAACGTCGTGTAGAACGGCACCAGATGCGCGTTGTAGAAGCGCCCCTTCGACTTCCACAGGGTCTTCCGCCAGAAGGCCAGTTCGACCAGCTCCTTGATCGACGATCGCAGGGCGGGCCGCTGGGCGAGGAACCGGCCGGCGCTCTGCTTGATCAGTAGCATCTCATATCCTCCTGTCTCGATCGCGTCGCGTGCGTGGCACCCCTCGTCGCGTGGCCGGCGATGCCCCTGAACTGTTCGCGCGCGTCATGTCAGTGATCGCCGGATCGGGGCGGTGAAGGCACTCTGAGCCGGCGCGGCGGCTCGGGACACGAGCGAACCCATTTCGCAGGCGTTCGAGTGGCGAGACAGGTCATCCTTTCGGATAAAGACGCCGGGCCGCACGAGGTATCTGGGACCCGCCATGGGGCCGCTCGCCCGGACAACCGCAAACCCCCTCGCGCTGGCCGGATGATGCGCCGAAACGGACCGCGAAGCTTGGCTTTGTTCGCCGGCTCACACCGAAAGGCGTAGCCGGCATCCGCCGACTTTGCGCTTGGTCCGGACCGCGACCGTGGCACGCTCGCCGTCGAAGCACTGGAACGCTCGAGGATCGCGCGCACAGGGGTGATGCCCCCCCCGCGGGTCCCACGGCCCCAGCGCCTTCAGGAGCCACCCGGCCGCCGCGCTGCCGCTGCGTCCGCCCCGCGAAGCTGGCAGCGAAGATTGACGATGATCAGATCTCTTTCAGCCTTGGATCCGAACGGTACTGTCCGGCTCCGGGAATCCCGGCTGGCGGGCATGGTCTCCTTCGCACAGGCGCGGCCCTACCTAATCCTGCTCGCGCAGATCGCCGCCCTCCTGACGATCATCAAGCTGTCCCGGGTCATCGACGAGCGGAACAACTATTACATCATGGTCCTGCCGTTGGTGCTCGCCGCCACGATGCTCCGTCGGACCTATGCCGCTTCTGACACAGCCGCGGTTCGGCTGCTCCAATTGATCGGCGTGATCTCGGGCGCCTACGCACTCGTTCACTACCCGCTCTTCCCGATGGTCGAGCACGGTTTCAAGGCGACGATAACGCTTTGGGCCATCGTGGGCCTCTGGATCGCGTCGGCGGCATCCGGAATCCTGTGCCTGCGCTGGCCGTCGCTCGGCGTCGTCGGGGCAGCCTATCTGGTCTGGAGCAAGCTTGCTGTCAGCCGGGTGACGGGCCTCTGGCACGGGCACATCATCGATGTTGTCCCGCTGGCGGAGGTCAGCTTCTGCCTGCTGGCCGGCCTCGCCGTCATCGCGGTGACCGATCGCGTGCGCGCCCGGCCAGACCTGACCGAGTCCGCGCGAGGCGACGTGGCGACGGCGCGCGCGCTGTTCTCGAAAATCCTGATCGCCGCGGCGATCAGCATCCATCTGGGCAACTACTACTCATCGTTCCTGGCAAAGGTGACTTTGGATGCCGGCCCGACATCCTGGCTGCTCGCCAACGACCCCGCGAAACTGTTCAGCGTCGGTCTCGACAACAATCACGTGTTCTACGCGAGCTGGTCCTGGCTGGTGGAAGGCATGCGGGCGGTCCTGAACCAGGGCGGAGCGGTGACGAACGCGCTCATCCTGCTCGCGCAAGGCGCGGCGCTTGTCGGTATCCTGATGCCGCGGCGCTGGCTCCTGCTCCTGCTCCTCGGCTTCGACGCGATGCACCTGTCCATCGTGATCGTCATGGGCGCCAATTTCGCCCCCTGGATCCTGCTGAACCTGGCGATCGGCGCCGTTGTCGTCAGCCGGCACTATCAGCGGCCGCCGCTGCTGGTGGGAGTCCTCTCGGTGCTGTTCATCCTGACCGACAACAGCTTCATGACCCAGGCGCGGCTGGGTTGGTACGACACCGCCGCGAACAACAAGATGTATTTTCAGGCGGTCGACAAGGATGGCGGACGCCATTACGTCCCGACGAACTTCTTCACCTTCTACTCGTATCCCTTCGCCCACATGGCCTACGGATCGCCGGACGCCGAGACCGCCTTCGCCCTCGACAACCCGAACGGCGGAACGCAGGTCTACCGTAAGGTGCTGGCCTCGCTGACATGCGACGTCCCGGTCCTGACCGCCCGGGACGGCGCCGGGCAGGACCTCTCGAAGAACGAGATCGATCGGCCCGCCGTCGACGCCTATATCCGCGGCTATCACGGCCTGGTCAGCAGGATTGCGGAAACGCTCGGATCCTTCCCCCACGCCCTCTACCCGCACCACTTCTTCGTACCGCTGCAGCACGGGGCGAGCTTCGACGGCGTGGCCCTGAACGACGTCGTTGCCTACATCTACCGGCGCGAATCCGTCTGCCTCGGCATGCAGGACGGCGTGCCGGTCCGGCGGCTGGTCTCGCAAGCCGAGCATCGGATCGAGCTGAGGCCATGAGCGACGCCAATCTGACCGTCGTCTACGACGGCGAATGCCCGTTCTGCAGCAATTACGTGCGCCTGATGGCCCTGCGCCGGTCGGTCGGCACCGTGGCGCTGGTCGATGCCCGGGCCGGCGGCCCTCTGGTCGAGGATCTGGCCCGGCGCGGTTATGATCTCGACAACGGCATGGTCGTGCGCCACGGCCGCAGCCTGTATTATGGGCCGGATGCTCTGGTCCTGCTCTCGACGTTGAGCGAGGACAGAGGCGCAATCGGCCGGGTGCTGTCGCGGCTGCTCCGGAGCCCGACCCGCGCTCGCCTGCTCTATCCGGCGATGAAGCTCGGGCGGCGCGCGACGCTCGCGCTCCTCGGCCGCGGGCTGATCGCCCGGCCGGATCCCGGCCTGCCGCGCTGAAGCCTCCGGCCCGCGCGACCGGTTTCTGAACCGTCGACGGTCCCCGGCATCGGCCTTGCTGGTGCTCGCGCGCCGTCCTTCGACACGATACTCTCGACTTCTGAACGTGGGCGGTGTGGAAGGTGCACCATCCGGTCGCGATGCGCGCTACCTGCCCGGGCCGGTGCGCAGCACATAGGGGACGAGTCCGTTGGCCAGCGTGGACCTGAACTCCGATCTCGGCGAGGGCTACGGCGCCTACGCCTGCGGCGATGACGCGGCGATCCTCGGCATCGTCACTTCGGCCAACGTCGCCTGCGGCCTGCACGCGGGCGATCCCGAAATCATGGCCAGCACGTTCGCACTGGCCAAGGACCGTGGCGTGGCGGTCGGCGCCCATCCGGGCTTTCCCGACCTCTGGGGTTTCGGACGGCGGCGCATGCCGTTCAGCCCGCCCGAGATCGAGCGGCTGGTCGCCTACCAAGTGGGCGCCGCGCAGGCGCTCGCCGCCTATGCCGGCCACCGGATCACCTACGTGAAGGCGCACGGGGCGCTCGCCAATCTCGCCGCCGAGGATCGCGCGGTGGCCGACGCGATCGCGAAGGCGGTCCGGGCGGTCGACCGGGACCTGGCTTTGCTCGCCATCGCGCTCACCGCCCAAGTCGAGGCGGGCGAGGCGTGCCGCCTCGAAGTCCACCAGGAAATCTTCGCCGACCGCGGCTACACCGAGGCGGGCCTGCTGATCCCGCGCAACCAGCCCGGTGCCCTGATCACCGAGGCCGATGCGGCCGCGGAGCGGGTCCTGCGCATGGTCGAGGGCGGGGCGATCCTCACCGCCTCCGGCAAGGCGCTGCCGACGCCGATCCGCTCGATCTGCGTTCACGGGGATTCCGCCCACGCCGTCGCCACGGCCCGGGCGGTGCGCGCCCGGCTGGAAGGCGCCGGCGTCACGTTGGCGCCATTCCGCCCATGAGCGACGCCGAGCACGAGCCGCGGCTGCTCGATTCCGGCGAGGCGGCGCTGGTGGTGGAGTTCGGCAGCACGGTCGATCCCGACATCAGCGATCGCGTCCTGGCCTTGGACGACGCCCTCGGCGCCGATCCGCCCGAGGGCCTGCGCGAGCGCGTGCCGACCTACCGCTCCCTGATGCTCCACTACGATCCGCTGGTGCTCGATCGGGAGACGCTCGTTGCCCGCGTCCGTGCACTGGCCGCACAGACCTCCGCGCGCGCCGGCACGGCGACCCTCTGGACGTTGCCCTGCTGCTACGACGCTCCGCACGGGGAGGATATCGGCCAGGTCGCCGAGCGCACCGGCCTGCCGCCCGATGCTGTGGTGGCGACCCATGCGGGCGCGACCTACCGGGTCTACATGTACGGGTTCGCGCCGGGCTTCGCCTATCTCGGCGGCCTGCCCAAAACTCTGGCGGTGCCCCGGCGGGCGAGCCCGCGTCCGCCGCATCCGCGCAACGCCGTGGTGATCGGCGGCGGCCTCGCGGCGGTGGCGACGGTGCCGATGCCGACCGGCTGGTACGTGATCGGCGCGACCCCGGCCCGGCTCTACGCTCCCGAACGCGACGAGAGCTTCTTCGTAGGCGCCGGCGACCTGATCCGGTTCGAGCCGGTCGATGCGGCGACTTTCGCTGCGCTGGATGCGCGGGAAGCGGCGGGCGAGCGTGTCGCCCGTCGCGCGGAGGCTCGCCGATGACCGCCCTGGTCGTCGAGGCCGCGGGCCCCGGCATCACGCTGCAGGATGGCGGCCGGCACGGCTACCTGCGCTACGGCATCACGGCCGCGGGTCCGATGGATCCGCTGATGCACGCGACTGCCAACCGCGCGGTGGGCAATCCCCTGGACGCCACCGCCATCGAGGTTTCCACCGGCGGCCTGACGGTCACGGCCGAGCGAGGCCCTGTCGGGATCGCGATGGTGTCCCGGAGCTTCAGGATCGCCCTCGACGGCGCGGCCCTGCCGGATGCTGTGGCGGTGACGCTCGAACCCGGTCAGACGCTGACAGTCCGCGCCGGCGCCTCGGGCGCCTGGGGCTACCTCGCCGTGCGCGGGCGCATCGACGTGGCGCCGGTTCTCGAATCGACCGCGACGCATACCCGCTCCGGCCTCGGCGGCCTGAATGGGCGCGGACTCGCGGCCGGCGACCGCCTTGCCGTGGCCGAGGCCAGGCCCGGCGAGGTCTCCCCGCACCGGTTGATCGCCCCCTGGCTCGGCCGGGATCCCAGGGAAATCCGGGTCGTGCTCGGCCCGCAGGACGACTATTTCGCCCCCGACCAGATCGCCGCCTTCCTCGCCGGCCCCTGGACCGTCTCGCCGCGCGGCGACCGCATGGCCTGTTTCCTGGACGGGACCCCGCTCAAGCACGCCAAGGGTCACGACATCGTCTCGGACGGCGTGGCGATGGGGGCGATCCAGGTGCCCGGCAACGGCCTGCCGATTATCCTGATGGCCGACCGGCAATCCACCGGCGGCTATCCGAAGATCGCCACCGTGATCGGCCCGGATCTCGGGCGTCTCGCCCAGGCGCAGGGCGGGACGCTCCTGTCGTTCCGGAGCGTCACCGTCGCGGAAGCGGTGGCCGCGCGCCGGGCCGAGCGCG
The DNA here is from genome assembly GCF_001262595.1 of Methylobacterium sp. ARG-1. Classification (NCBI taxonomy): domain Bacteria; kingdom Pseudomonadati; phylum Pseudomonadota; class Alphaproteobacteria; order Hyphomicrobiales; family Methylobacteriaceae; genus Methylobacterium; species Methylobacterium sp. ARG-1. The sequence continues at coordinate 129,502 of NZ_LHCD01000012.1, read as the reverse complement.
ACACGCTGCGCGCGCCGGTGCCGCGCGAGCCTGTGGTGCGCACGGATTTCGCGTCGGATTTCCTGCTCGGGCTCAACCTCGTCGATGGCGTCACCGATGGGCGCGCCTGATCGACGGGGCGCAGGGTGGTTCACCGCGCCGCAGGACCGCGTAACATGCCGGGCCGACCGAGTCCGGCGACCCAGATCCGAACCGAGAGAGAGCCCTCACGCATGGCGCACGCCGTCACCGCTTCGAGCACGCCGCCCCTGCGCAGCAACGAGCCCCTCAACGCGGATAGCGTCCGGCGCGCCCGGGTCGACCTGGCCGCCTGCCTGCGCTGGGCCGCGCGCAACGGCCTCGAGGAGGGGATCTGCAACCATTTCTCGGCGGTCCTGCCGGAGCGGCCGGACCTGTTCCTGGTCAATCCCTACGGCCTGGCCTTCGCCGAAGTGACGGCGTCGAGCCTGCTCCTGTGCGACTTCCACGGCAACGTCGTGGAGGGCGACGGCCAGCCCGAAGCGACGGCGTTCCACATCCATGCCGAGTTGCACCGGCTGAAGCCGAAGGCCCGGGCCGCCTTCCACACCCACATGCCCTACGCCACGGCTCTGGCCATGCTGGAGGGCCAGCCGCTGCTCTGGGCCGGGCAGACCGCCCTGCGCTTTCACGGCCGCATCGCCGTGGACGAAGAGTACAACGGGCTGGCGCTGGATTCCCGCGAGGGCGAGCGGATCGCCCGAAGCGCGGGCGACGCCGACGTGGTGTTCCTGAAGAACCACGGCGTGATGGTGCTGGGCGAGACCATCGCGGAGGCTTGGGATGACCTCTACTACCTGGAGCGCGCCGCGCAGGCGCAGGTGCTCGCCATGAGCACGGGACGCACCCTGAAGGTCGTGCCGGAGGAGATCGTCAAGCACGTCGCCGCCCAGGAAGCCGCCGGACGCGCCGAAAGCGCGCGGCTGCACCTGGAAAGCGTCAAGCGCGTGCTGGCCCGGGACGAGCCGGCCTTCCTGGCCTGATCAGGGCGCCGTCCGGATCCGCTCCAGCAGAGCGGGATCGGCGTAGCCGTCCGCCGGCAGACCCTGCGAGCCCTGATAGGCCCGCAGGGCCGCCCGGGTCTTCGGGCCGATCTTCCCGTCGACGCCGCCGGTGGCGTAACCGCGCTCGGTCAGCCGGGTCTGGAGGTCGCGGCGCTCGTCGCCGGTGAGGGCGCGGTCGCCCCGGGGCCAGTCGTGCGACAGACCCGGATCGCCGCGCAGGCGGTCCGAGAGCAGCGCCACCGTCAGCGCGTAGGCGAGCGCCGTGTTGTAGCGCAGGATCACCGCGAAGTTCGGCTGGAGCAGGAAGGCGGGGCCGCGGATGCCCGCCGGAAGGATCAGGGTCGCCTGCGCAGACTCATCCGCGATCGGACGGTCATGCGCAGGCTTAACGCCGAGGTCCCGCCAGGCCGCGAGACTGCGCGGTGTCGTCTCATCGGCGCGTGCGGCGTCGAACCCCTCCGGGAGAACGACCTCGTAGCCCCAGCCCTCGCCGGATCGCCAGCCATGGGCGCGCAGGTAATTCGCCGTGGAGGCGAGCGCGTCCGGTGCCGAGGTCCAGATGTCCCGCTTTCCGTCGTCGTCGAAATCGACTGCGTGGCGCTGGTACACGGTCGGCATGAACTGGGTATGGCCCATGGCGCCGGCCCAAGACCCGGTCAAGCCGCCCGGCATCCGGTCGAGCGGCGCCTCGTCGCGCGCCAGGATCTGCAGGGCGGCGGTCAGCTCGTCGCGCCAGTAGGCGGCCCGGGTGGGATCGCCGCAGCTCAGGGTCGCGAGCGAGCGCACCACCGGCTTCACCACGCCGGGATTGTCGAGCACGGTTCCGTAGGTCGATTCCACGCCCCAGAAGGCAACCAGAGTGTAGCGGTCCACGCCGTACTGGGTCTCGATCGCCGCGAGCGGCCCTGCCAAGGCGGCGAGCTTGCGCTGGCCCGCCTCGATCCGCGCCGGCGTGACGCTGGCGTCGATGTAGTCCCAGATCGGCCGGACGAACTCGCCCTGGTTCTGGGTGGCGGCCAGCACGTCCGGGTCCGGCTCCAGGCCGCCGAGCTGCGCCTGCGCGACCGCCTGCGGTACGTCGTGCGCGGTCGCCCAGGCGATCAGATCGGTGCGGCACGTCTCGAAGGATGGGGCGGGCGCGGGAGGCGGCGCCGGCTCCGGCGCCGCGACGGCGAGCCCCGGTGCCAGCGCCAGGGCCGCGATCCCGAGCCTGAAGGCGCACAACCCCGGATGCCTGCCGTGCCGCGATGGGGAAGCCGACTTGATGCGATCGTCCATCGAAGTCTCCGGCTCCAAGCCTGACATGCGGTTTCCGGTCGAAGCGCGTCCCACCGTCATCGCGAGCACAGCGAAGCAACCGGGGGAAACGCGACATTCGAAGACCGCGCGCCGCACTGGGTTGCTTCGCTGCGCTCGCAATGACGGCGAGCGGCCGAGCGATCGACCCCGTGCCGTCTTATCGGCTGAGCCCGGCGGTTTCCAGGGATCGGCCGCCAGGGCCAGGATGGGTTTCCTTCACCAGAAGCCCTACTTTCGGTCAGGACATCCGGCGGAGACCCAACCGTGAAGCGATCCGTCCGTGCCGTGCCCGGCATCGCAGCCCTGCTCAGCGCCGGTCCGGCCTGCGCCCTGGAAGTCACCCGCAGCCGGGATATCCCGGCGCCGCCCGCGGCGGTCTGGGCGCTGGTCGGCGAGTTCTGCGCCATCAGCCTGTGGCACCCGCAGGTCGAGCGCTGCATCCTGTCGCGCGAGGATGACGACGACGGCATCCGCGCGCAGATCCGCGGCCTCGTGACCAAAGGCGGGCTCGGGACGATCGTCGAGGTCGAGACCGCCCGCGACGAGGCGGCCATGAGCTACAGCTACAGCTTCATCCAGGGCCCGCTTCCGGTGCGCTCCTACAACGCGACGCTGGCGGTTCGGCCGAACGGCGCGGGCTCAACCGTGATCTGGACCGCCACCTTCGACGCCGAGGGCCTGACCGACGCGGAGGCCGTCAAGGACATCACCGGCGTCTACGACGTGGGCCTCGCCGGCATCGCCCGCGAAGTCGCCCGCTAGGCGGCCAGTCCGCACAGGCAATTGACGCGGTGCAGCAGAAAAAGCTCGCCTCCGTGCGCATCCTTAACAATGTGAGCAGCGTCGGCGGGCCCGATCGCCCGGCCGATTCCCGGAGGTCGTGTTCAAGGCAGAGACCCGCATGCGTCGTCACCGCCACGCCAAGATCGTCGCCACGGTCGGTCCCGCAAGCTCCGCACCCGACCGGCTGCACGCTCTGTTCCTCGCCGGGGTCGATACCTTCCGGCTCAATTTCAGCCACGGGGTGCAGGAAGATCACGCCAAGGTCCATGCGGCGATCCGGGCGCTGGAACGCGAGGTCGGCCGCCCGATCGGCATCCTGCAGGACCTGCAAGGCCCCAAGATCCGGATCGGTACGCTGCAAGGCGGCCGCCTCGACCTCGTGGCCGGCGAGACGATCCGCTTCGTGCTCGAAGGAGCCGAAGGCGACAAGCAGGCCATTCCGCTCCACCACCCGGAGATCTTCGCCGCGGTCGTACCCGGGCAGGAACTCCTGATCGACGACGGGCGTGTGCGGGTGCGCGTCGTCGGGCCGGACCGGGATTCGATCACCGCCGAGGTGGTGACCGGCGGCCCGATCTCGAACCGCAAGGGCGTCAACCTGCCCGGCACCCTGCTGGACCTGTCGCCGCTCACCGAGAAGGACCGGGCCGACCTCGCCTTCGGGCTCGGACTCGGCGTCGATTGGGTGGCCCTGTCCTTTGTCCAAAAGCCGTCCGACGTGATCGAGGCGCGCGGGATCATCGGCGACCGCGCCGGCATCATGTCGAAGATCGAGAAGCCGCAGGCGCTGGAGCGGATCGACGACATCATCCGGCTCTCGGACGCCGTGATGGTCGCCCGCGGCGATCTCGGCGTCGAGATCCCGCACGAGGACGTGCCCGGGCGGCAGAAGGAGTTGATCCGCGCTTGCCGGCTCGCCGTGAAGCCGGTGATCGTGGCAACCCAAATGCTCGACTCGATGGTCCAGGCGCCGGCACCGACCCGGGCTGAGGCCTCCGATGTCGCCACGGCCATCTACGACGGCGCCGATGCGGTGATGCTCTCGGCGGAATCGGCCACCGGGAAATATCCGGTGGAGGCGGTATCGATGATGGACCGGATCATCCGCAGCGTGGAGGGCCACAAGCTCTACCACTCGATCGTGGCCGCCTCCGAGCCCGGCGAGGAGGAGACGCCGCCCCATGCCGTGGCGACCGCCACCGCGGATCTCGCCGAGGCGGTGCGGGCCGCCGCGATCGTGACCTACACGACGAGCGGTACGACGGCGGCGCGTGTCGCCCGCAAGCGCCCCGCCTCGTCGATCCTGGCGCTGACGCCGAGCCTCGCCACGTCCCGCCGGCTGTGCCTGCTCTGGGGCGCGCACAGCGTGCATACCGACGATGTCGATTCCTACGAGGAGATGACCGCCAAGGCCGGCCTGCACGCGCAGGCGGAAGGCTTCGCCAAGCCGAACGACATCATCGTCGTCACCGCCGGCATCCCGTTCCATACGGTGGGCAACACCAACAACATTCGCCTGATGCAGGTGTGAGGCCGGGGGCCGGGGAACGTCGCCCGCGCATCGTCCGTTAATGGACAAGCTGCGCCGTTTTGGCGCGAATACCGGAGAGAGCCATGAGCCTGATCGGACGCATCGTCACCAAGCTTCTCGGCAACGAGAACCGCCCCATCGACCGCGACGACCGGAACGCCAGCACGGCGACGCCGATCGGCCGTCTGGTCACCAAGATCCTGGGCAAGTAAGGGGCCCGCTCGCCGCGCGCCCGCAAGGGCGCGCGGCGCTGACCTCTCACGCCGTCAGTTCGCCACCGCGTTCGCGGTCTGCTTGAGGGTCGGCGAAGCCGGGACGGTGTGCTGCCAGAAGGTGCCGGTCCGGCCCTTTTCCAGCCCCTCCTGATACAGGGCCCGCATGTAGGCCGTATCGAAGCCCTTGGCGGCGGACACCTTCGGGCCGTTCTCGTCGATATAGGTGAGGTTGAAGCCCATCCCGTTGTTGCGCGCGAGCGCATAGGTCGCCGACAGTGTGGCGCGCGAGCGGGCACGGCTCGCCGTCGTGAACGAGCGCTCGACGATCGACAGGGTGTTGTTCTTCGTCACCTCGAAATCCGGCTCGAGACGGCCGTTGATCACCACGTAGATGTTAGCCTTGCCACCGGTGCGGATCCTGCCGTCACGCAGCAGCAGCGTCTGCGGGAGCGTGAAGACGGGCGTGACCACCGAGCCGTCGACATGCATCTCCTGGAAGCGCGAATCGGCGGCCGTCACGTCGATCATCTGCGGCGGGAACACCGCCGGGATGCTGGCCGAGGCGGCCAGCACGTCGCGGAACAGCTCCAGCGCGTTCGGAGCGCCGCTCGAGGCGATCACGCCCATGTTCCAGATCACGGCGCGCTGCGAGTCGAGATTGGTCGTGACCACCATGAGCCGCCGGCCCTTGGCGTGCTCCTCCGCGATGGCCGTGAGCAGCTCCGGCGTGACGTAGCGGCCGATCAGGTTGCGCAGCCGCCCGTCCCCGAACAGGCCCGAGCCGAACACGATGTTGGCGAGGTTGGGCGAGGTCACCAATTCGCCGGCGACGCCGCTGGTGTAGAACTCGGTGAGGTACGGATCGTAGGCCGGGCCCAGGAACGCGAAGGGGGCGATCAGCGCGCCGGTCGAGACGCCCGAGACCAGCGTGAATTCCGGACGGGTGCCGGAGGCGGTCCAGCCGTTGAGCACGCCGGCCCCGTAGGCGCCGTCCCCGCCGCCGCCCGACAATGCCAGGTAGTTGAAGCCGGCGGACCGGCGCTGCGGATTTCCGGCGAGCTCGGCGATGGTCTCGACCGAGGCGTCGGCATAGACCCGCGCGCCCGGGATGCCGGGCACGCTGGCGAAGGCCGCCTGCTCGGCCGTGTAGGCAGTGCGCGGGACGCTGCCGCAGGCCGCGACCTGGCCGGCCAGCCCGAGCGTGACCAGCGCCCGCAGCGCCCCCTGACGGTAACCCATCGTCCTCACCTTAAATAACAGCAACGCTCGCCCCTTCTGCCACACGAAAGCAGCTTGGCCGTGACCACGTTCCGGTCACGCTGAGCATTCGATGCGATTGCTCCGGCCTGTGACGCCGGCGCCACGCCCGGCCGGGCCGAGGCGAGCACGCGGCGACGGTAACCACCTTCCCCGATGCGGCGGCCATTGCCGGTGGACAGGGCTGGTCTCGGTCTCGAGGCCGCCCTTGCAAGCGTCGCGAGCGCCGCGCTAGGGTCCGGTCGTGGCCTGACGAGACAGGGTGTCGCACGCGATGCGGCAGCCGACGCGCATGGGTGACGCGCAAGGGTGCGGTCCGCACGGCCTTCCGGCCGAGGTTCCTGGCCGACCCGGACCGCAGATCGTCGCCCAGTCACAGCGCGCGGGCCGCAGGGGGCGGAGGGGGACTATGGAAGCGGGCCTGAGCTGGACGGATGATCGCGTGGCGCTCCTGCGCCGGTTGTGGGAAGACGGGCAGAGCGCGAGCAAGATCGCGGCGCAACTCGGCGGCGTCACACGCAACGCGGTGATCGGCAAGGTGCATCGCCTCGGCCTGGGCGGTCGTGCCCGGGGTGGCGAGGAAGCTCAGGTTGCGCCGCAGGCCGCCAAGGCCGTGGAGATCGAGACCGCCATCGCGGTGGTCGAGACCCAGGCGCCCGAGCCGGTGGCGATCCTCTCGCATCGCCCCGCGCCGGTCTTCCCGACGCCCGCCCCGGCGGCACCGGAGCCCGTGGCGCTGTCGGTGTCACAGCGGGTCACGATCATGGACCTGCGGGAATCCATGTGCCGCTGGCCGCTGGGCGATCCGACCACGCCGGAATTCCGGTTTTGCGGCGCCCGCTCGATCACCGGCCTGCCCTACTGCACGCATCACGCCGAGATCGCCTATCAGCCAGCCGCGGAGCGCAAGCGCGACCGGCGCGTCGCCTCGTTCCGCTAGGATCGTGTGCTCTAGCGGATCGGGACCCCGGTCTCGCTGAGGTAGCGACGGGTGCCGTCATGGATCTGCGCGGCCGGCACGATCCCGGAGAGGTTCTTCGCTTGGCTCGCCGAGCCCTGCGGGTGGCGCGCCGCCATGTCTGACCGGGCCAGGGCGCTGACGATCCGGTAGGCCGTGTCGGCCGTGAAGCCGGGCCGGACGAGAACGAGGCTCCAGGAGCCGATCGTCTCGATCGCATCAACCTGGCCGGGAAAGCTTCCGGGCGGGACCGTCAACCGCTGAAGCGTCGCTCCCGGCTGGGCGAGGCGGGCGATGCCGGGCTCGGACGGTCCGAAGAACCGAGCGCCGCCGGACGCGTGCGCCAGGGCGAGGAAGCCTGGCCAGCCGAGCCCTCCGCCCCAGAGTGCGTCCGCGCGCCCGTCCAGCACCATCGGCGGCCCGTCGCCGGCCCGGTCTAGCAGGATCGGGCGGATGTCGCGTTCGGGATCGAGCCCCGAAGCCTGGAGCGCGCTGCGGCCCATCAGCGTGAGGCCGGAATTGTGCGTGCCGAGCACAACGGGCCGGCCGCGCAAGTCGTCAACGGTACGGATCGCGCTTCCCGCCGGCACGGCGAACAGGCCGGGTGTCGGATACATCGGCGCGAGGATCGTGAGCCCGCCGGGCTCGGCCAGGGCCGGAGTGGCGTATTCTCCCTGGACCAACGCCAGGTCGACCCGGCCGGCACGCAGCAGCCCGATATTCTCCGCCGAGCCGCCACTAGCCCGTGCCTCGATGATCAGATCGGGATCCGCCGCCTGGACCGCCGCCACGAAGGCATCTCCGAAAGCCGGAAAGCCGCCGCCCGGCGTTGCGGTGGCGAGGATGACGCGCGTCGGCTCCGCCGCATGGGCCGACCGGCCGACGAGGAGGCCCAAGGCCGTGAGCAACCCGGCGCGGCGAGTCGGACCGCGGCCATCAGCCAAATGGCGCTTCATTTGAGCATCCTGGTCGTCCGCCCCCGGGCGTCCGCGGGGACCTGCCTTCATCCGGAGAACGATATTCCAGAAAAGGCCGGCGCATCAGAGACCTTCTTCCACGATTTCGGGTATTCCCCAGCGTCGGCAAAAAGAACTTTCGTACAGGACACTTAGCCTGATTGCCCCGGCTTCGGTGACGCGATATCGCAGCCTCGTGTCCGGCAGCGAGCCAGCGCTTCCCTTGGCTCGGGCCCGCCGGACCCGACATTGATCCGACCCGACACCTGCAGGAGTTCCGCGATGGCCGATTCCCTCAACGCGCCGGCAAAGGTCGGTCACGGCCGTGTCTACGGCTCGATCACCGAGACCATCGGCAACACCCCGCTGGTGCGCCTCAACCGCTTGCCCAAGGAGCACGGCGTCGACGCCGAGATCCTGCTGAAGCTCGAATTCTTCAACCCGATCGCGAGCGTGAAGGACCGCATCGGCGTCAACATGATCGACGCGCTGGAGGCCTCAGGCAAGCTGCAGCCCGGCGGCACGCTTGTCGAGCCGACCTCCGGCAACACCGGCATCGCGCTGGCCTTCGTGGCCGCGGCCCGGGGCTACCGGCTGATCCTGGTGATGCCCGAGACGATGTCCCTCGAGCGGCGCAAGATGCTGGCCTTCCTGGGCGCCGAGCTGGCGCTCACACCGGGCGCGCAGGGTATGAAGGGCGCCATCGCCAAGGCCGAGGAGCTCCTGAAGGAGATTCCGGGCTCGGTGATGCCGCAGCAATTCTCGAACCCGGCCAATCCCGAGATCCACCGCAAGACCACTGCGGAGGAGATCTGGACCGATACCGGCGGTCGGCTCGATGCGTTCGTGGCCGGCGTCGGCACCGGCGGCACCGTGACCGGCGTCGGCGAGGTGCTGAAGCCGCGCCTGCCGAACCTCAAGGTCTTCGCGGTCGAGCCGGTGGATTCCCCGGTGATCTCCGGCGGCCAGCCCGGCCCGCACAAGATCCAGGGCATCGGCGCGGGCTTCATCCCGGAGAACCTGCACACCGACATCCTCGACGGCGTGCTCAAGGTCTCGAACGATACCGCCTTCGAGACCTCGCGGGCGCTGGCCCGGCTGGAGGGTATCCCGGGCGGCATCTCGACCGGCGGCAACGTCGCGGCCGCGCTGGAACTGGCCAAGCGGCCGGAATTCCAGGGCAAGCGGATCGTCACAATCGCTTGTTCGTTCGCCGAGCGCTACATCTCGTCGGCCCTGTTCGACGGCATCGGCTAGCACGGTTTTGCGGAGGCGCGCCTCGCGCCGACGCTGACGTTTCCAGCCGCGTCGACCCCATAGGGCCGGCGCGGCTTTTCCTTTTGCGGGAAGCCGAGACGATACCGTGCTTAAGTTAGTTTTGAGTATTCAATTGCTACAACCCATTTACTACCGCAGATGACAGAATATCTATTGCCGACTGAAATCGATACCAAAGATATTACGGTCGATAAAATCTGAAGATTTAACGCAACCGCAGCCACTTTCCTCTCACTTTGACTGAGCCATGCGCCTTGAGCGGCACCATTCTTGGATTAGAAGCTTGGAAAAACCGCGCGCATAGGTCATCTGGATCGCTGGCCGTCGTTCCACCGACGATCCGGCACCGGACGGACTGACTCGCATGCGCTGGCTTCTCGTTCTCATCAGTTGCCTGCTTGCTCAGACGGCGCAAGCACAAGGCTTTGCGAGCCACGATCTCACGGCCGTCGTGGATCAGGTCAGGATCGCGATCGACCCGAAGGCGTCGGTGCAGGCGACGCCGCTGAGCCTGACCATGACGTGTTCGCCGTGCAAGGGTTCGCCCACGGTCGACATCGAGCTCGGACGGCTGACCGACGGGACCGAGAAGCGCGTGCGATCCGGGGAGACGTCCTTCGCCAAGCTCGAATCGCTCTGCATCAAGCAGAACCCCGATTGCCGCCTCTCATCCCTGCCGGTCAGCCCGGCGGTCGGATGGATCACGGTCTACGCGCTCGGGAATGGCGGGGGATCGACCGCGGTGATCCTGCGCGACGGCGACCTTCTGACGATCCAGGCCAAGGCGGACAGCCCCGGCCACGCCGAGGATTCGGTTCGGGCGCTCGTCCAGGGCGTGGCACCCAGGATCGTCGGGCCCTGAAGCCGCAGCCGCCCCGATTACGGCAGGCGGAGCACTGCCGGCGCCGGGGATCGGAACGCCCGACGCAACTCTGGTCTCCCGCCCCCGTTGTCCCGCAACAGCGCGACACAGGAGAGGCAGACGCCATGGCAGAGCAGACGAAGCGGCCGTCGTTGAAGGATTTCAACGCCAACGCGGACCGCAACGGCCAGGATCTCGGCCAGGATTCACCCCTCGACGTGGGATTGGCGGCCAACACCCAGACCGATCTGAAGCGGGACCCGGGGGGCGACGCCCAGGCAGCCCGGATCGCCTCCGGCACGCCGGGCTCGGACGCCACGGACGCAACCGAGGCCGAGACGCCGCCCGAGAACCTGAGGAAGTTGCAGGGCGATTTCGGTACCGCGTCCGGGAAGGGTTCGAATTTGGGCGAAGCGATCGACCGGGCGACCGCCGCGGTCGGCGAGGATGACGGGAAGCGGTGATGGGCAGAATTACCAGCGATTCCGGGACCGTCACGCGCAAGCCCGACGATACGGTCGGCTCACCGGGCGAGCACCCGGCCGGCGGTGGTCACCAGACCGCCGAGCAGGCGGCGATCACCGATATGGGCGCCGGCGGAGCGGCCAAGACCGAATCCAAGGAGGGCTGGGGCAAATCCGGCGAGGCCGGACGCGCACCGCCCGCTATTGGCGGCTCGTCGGGCGGCCATTCCGACCAGACAGCGTCACGGGGCCCGGCTGCTGACCAAAAAGTGGCCGACGGCCACTATCGCGTCGAGCAGGAGAACAGGAATGAGTGAGCGTGACGATCCGAAACCGAAGAAGCCGGCCAACGTGGCGCCCGACGGGGTGAAGGACCCGAACGAGAAGACCGACGGTAAGCCCGGGATGGGTCCGCAGGGCGGCAAGAGTCAGAACGACGAGACCGATCCGGGCAGCAGCTGAGGATCCTGGCGGGCGCAGCCGACCCAGAGGCATGCGTCTCCAGGTCGGCATGAGGTCCTTCCCGCAAGACAGCGGGACGCGAAGCGGCTGGACCGCCCGGACGATCCGATCCGGTGCATCATTCGGCCTCGGCGCAGGTGTGCCGACCCCCATCCCGTTGGTGCGAAACAGCGCCCTGCCCTGCCACCGTTTTCGGCGGCGATCCATTGGCCCGCGCTATCCTCGCCGACGCCGTGGGCTGAGGCCGAGCGCGACGGCAGGCGCCCTTCGCCGGCTCCGGCGTCGGACCCGTGGGTTTCACGCAGCCCTCTCGAAACAGATCCGCCGAGCCCATAGGCTCGGCGGCAGCATTCGATGGGTCAACGTGGCAGGACAGGGGTTCCCACCGACGACCGGGCCGTGACTACCCGGTCGCCGCGCGCCCTTCAGCTCAGGCGGCGGTATCCTTCGACGAGCGCTCGACGCGCTTGCGGTCGTTGGGATCGAGCACAGTCTTGCGCAGGCGGATTGACTTCGGCGTGACCTCCACCAGCTCGTCGTCCTGGATCCAGGCGAGCGAGCGCTCCAGGGTCATCCGGATTGGCGGCGTCAGGCGCACGGCCTCGTCCTTCGAGGTGGTGCGGATGTTGGTCAGCTTCTTACCCTTGAGCACGTTCACCTCGAGATCGTTCTCGCGGTTGTGCTCGCCGATGATCATGCCCTGATAGACCTTCCAGCCCGGCTCGATCATCATCGGGCCGCGGTCTTCGAGGTTCCACATGGCGTAGGCCACGGCCTCGCCCTTGTCGTTCGAGATCAGCACGCCGTTGCGGCGTCCGGCGATTTCGCCCTTGAAGGGCTCGTAGGCCTTGAACAAGCGGTTCATGATCGCCGTGCCGCGGGTGTCGGTCAGCAGCTCGCCCTGGTAGCCGATCAGGCCGCGGGTCGGGGCGTGGAACACGAGGCGCAGGCGATCACCGCCCGACGGCCGCATCTCCAGCATCTCGGCTTTGCGCTCAGACATCTTCTGGACGACGACGCCGGAATGCTCCTCGTCGACGTCGATCACGACCTCCTCGATCGGCTCGAGCAGGTTGCCATCCTCGTCCTTCTCGAAGACGACCCGGGGACGCGAGACCGCGATCTCGAAGCCTTCGCGGCGCATGGTCTCGATCAGGATGGCGAGCTGCAACTCGCCGCGGCCGGACACGTAGAACGAGTCCTTGTCGGCCGCCTCCTCGATCTTAAGCGTGACGTTACCCTCAGCCTCCTTGAACAGGCGGTCGCGGATCATGCGGCTCGTGACCTTGTCGCCCTCGGTGCCGGCGAGCGGGCTGTCGTTCACGATGAACGACATCGTCACGGTCGGCGGATCGATCGGCTGGGCCTGGATCGGGGTCTCGACCTGCGGATCGCAGAAGGTGTCGGCCACGGTGCCCTTGATCAGGCCGGCGATGGAGACGATGTCGCCCGCCTCGCCGATATCGATCGGCGCGCGCTCCAGGCCCCGGAAGGCGAGGATCTTCGACACGCGGCCGGTCTCGACCACCTTGCCGTCGCGGGAGAGCACCTTGATCTGCTGGTTCGGCTTCACGGTGCCGGAGGCGATGCGCCCGGTGATGATCCGGCCGAGGAACGGGTTGGCCTCAAGCAGGGTGCCGAGCATCCGGAACGGCCCTTCCTCGACCTTGGCGGGGGGGACGTGCTTCAGCACCAGCTCGAACAGCGGCTCTAGGCCCACCGACGGGTCGGCCTCCGGGCTGTCTGCCATCCAGCCGTTGCGGCCCGAGCCGTAGAGTATCGGGAAGTCGAGCTGCTCGTCGGTGGCGTCCAGGGCGGCGAAGAGATCGAACACCTCGTTCACCACCTCGGTGATGCGGGCGTCCGGCCGGTCGACCTTGTTGATCGCCACGATCGGACGCAGGCCAATCTTGAGCGCCTTGCCGACCACGAACTTGGTCTGCGGCATCGGCCCTTCGGCGGCGTCGACCAGCACGATCACGCCGTCGACCATCGACAGGATGCGCTCGACCTCGCCGCCGAAATCGGCGTGGCCGGGGGTGTCGACGATGTTGACGCGGGTATCCTTCCAGAGGACCGAGGTCGCCTTGGCCAGGATTGTGATGCCACGTTCCTTCTCGAGGTCGTTGGAGTCCATCGCCCGCTCCTCGACCCGCTGATTCTCGCGGAAGGTGCCGGACTGGGCCAGCAGCTTGTCGACGAGCGTCGTCTTGCCGTGGTCGACGTGGGCAATGATGGCGATGTTGCGCAGATTCATGGCGGCCCGAAACGGGTTGTGCCGGCTCCCTGGCGGCCGCGCGGCGCGGCCGTCCGCGCCGGGTGAGGTACGGTCGTGGTGGTTGCGTCGCAATATAAGCCCACGCGTCCGCCCGCAAGGCCGTCGCGCACATGCCGGCCTTTCGTCGCGTGCGTCGTACCCGGCTAAACTACACGTGGCGCCAGGATTTTTCTGTCGGATACGTCGCGGTAGGCGTGCCGGAAGTCTGCATGGCGCGACGTTTTCAGGAGAAGTCGCTGCATTCGACGGCTCCGGTGCCGTAGACGGACTCGGTTTGCCGGCGGTGGCGATTCGCCGCCCCTGCCCCGACGTCGGTCGCATTGCCGGACGAGAATGGAGCGAACGCTGTGAGCAAGAAGGTGGCTCTCGTGACAGCAGGCGGCAGCGGCATGGGGGCGGCGGCCGCCCGGAAGCTCGCGGCCGAGGGCTATGCGGTCGCGATCTTGTCGTCGTCCGGCAAGGGGGAGGCGCTGGCGCAGGAGCTGGGCGGCTTTGGAATCACCGGCTCGAACCAATCGACCGAGGATCTGGAGCGCTTGGTCGGCGGGGCGATGGCCCGGTGGGAGCGGATCGACGTCTTGGTCAACAGCGCCGGCCACGGGCTTCGGGCGCCGTTGCTCGACATGACGGACGCGCAATGGCACGCCGGCCTGGACACCTACCTCCTGAACGTGGTGCGGCCGGCGCGCCTCGTGACGCCGGTCATGCAGGCGCAGCGTGCCGGCGCGATCATCAACATCTCGACCGCCTGGGCCTTCGAGCCGAGTCCGATGTTTCCGACCTCGGCGGTGTTCCGGGCGGGGCTCGCCGCGTACACCAAGCTGTTCGCCGACACCTACGCGGCCGACAATGTCCGGATGAACAATGTGTTGCCCGGCTGGATCGACAGTCTGCCCGCCACGGAGGAGCGCCGGCAGAGCGTCCCGATGGGCCGTTACGGAAGCACGGACGAGATCGCCGCCACGATCGCGTTCCTCGCCTCGGACGGGGCGGCCTACATCACCGGTCAGAACCTGCGCGTCGACGGCGGCCTGACCCGCTCGATCTGATCCGGCGTCCCGCGCGGATTGCGCAGGCGCAAGTTCTGAGCCGTAGCAGTGCCGCCCTACGGCCCTGTTGCCCTATATGACGCTGCAATGACGCTGCTGTCTCGCATCGGGGAAGCGGAGTCGCGCCGACGGACGCAGCGCTGCCGGAGCCCAATTCCTCGGGCCCGGCCGGGGGCACCGGTCCGTTGACGCGCCCCCGAAGCCCCGCTCCCCGGCAGGCCTTTTGAATGGAACTGCGACCCTCAATGGCGTTCCGGCTCGGATCTGTGCGCGGGCGCACGACAAACCCGCATCGACTCCGCCAGTACGGGCGCACACCGGACGGACGCGATGCGCGAGCTTGAGCCGCGACTTTTCCCGTATATCTGGCGCTACTCCAAGGCCGACCAGCTCAAGATCTGCGCGGTGGTCCTGGCGTCGCTGCCATTCTACTTCGCGTCGCTCGATCTGCCGAAGCGCATCGTCAACGACGCGATCACCGGCAAGGCGTTCGCGCATGGCGAGGCGACCGCTCCGTTCCTCGAGATCACGATCGACTGGCCGGCTCCGCTCGGCGGCGGGACCACGCGGCTGTTCGAGGGGTTTCAGTTCGACCGGTTCGAGCTGCTGCTGGGCCTGTCGACCCTGTTCCTGGCGCTCGTCCTGATCAACGGCGCCTTCAAGTTCTGGATCAACCTGCAGAAAGGCATCCTCGGCGAGCGGATGCTGCGCCGGCTGCGCTTCCAGCTATTCTCGCTGATGCTGCGCTTCACCCCGGAGGCGCAGCGCGAGGTGAAGTCGTCCGAGACGGCGACGATCATCCGCGACGAGGTCGAGCCGATCGGCTCCTTCATCGGCGACGCGATCGTGGTGCCGGTCTTCCTCGGCACCCAGGCGGCGACCGCCCTGGCCTTCATCATGATGCAGAACGTCTGGCTGGGCCTCGCGGCCGGCGGGATGGTGGCGGTGCAGATGACCGTGATCCCGCGGCTGCGGCGCCAGATCATCCTGCTCAGCCGCCAGCGCCAGATCGCCTCGCGCAACCTGGCCGGCCGGGTCGCCGAGGTGCTCGACGGCCTGCCGGCGGTGACGCTCAACGACACCGGCCGCTGGGAGCGGGCCGAGATCGGGGGCCGGCTCTACAGCCTCTACGACCTGCGCCTGCGCATCTACCGCCGGAAATTCGCGGTCAAGTATCTCAACAACCTGCTCGCACAGGTTACTCCGTTCCTGTTCTACGCCATCGGCGGCGTGTTCGCGCTCAAGGGCGAGCTCGATATCGGCCAGCTCGTGGCGGTGCTCGCCGCCTATCGCGACCTGCCGCCGCCCCTGAAAGAACTGATCGACTGGGACCAGCAGCGCCTCGACGTCGAGGTGAAGTACGAGACCGTGGCGGCGCATTTCGGGCCGCAGCGCCTCCAGCCCGCGGAGCGGGCGATCCAGGGGTCGCCGCCGCGGCTCGGCAGCCCGCTGCGGGTCGAGGCGCTGGCGCTGCGCGATCCCCAGGGGGGCCTGCCGATCGAGGTCGGCGACATCCAGGCCGACCTGCCCGGCCAGCTCGCCCTGGTTCCCCCCGGGCCGGTCGCGCAGGAATTCGCCCGCGTGCTGGCCGGCCTGCGCGTTCCCCCCAGCGGCACGGTGCGGATCGGCGATCACGACCTGTCCACCCTGCCGCGCGCAACCCGGTCCCGCCGCATCGCCTTCGCGGATCTCGAACCGGTCCTGTTCCCCGGGACGGTACGCGACAACCTGCTCTACGGATTGCGGATCAAGCCGCTGCGGACCAAGGGCATCGACCTGAGCAAGACGCGGATCAACGAGGCGGTGAAGACCGGCAACCCCGCCGACAGCATCGACGATCCGTGGATCGACTACGGCCGGTTCGGCGTCCGCGATGCCCGGGAACTCGACGAGCGCCTGCTCGACCTGCTTTTCCGCCTCGATCTCGGCGACGACCTGTACCGGTTCGGCCTCGGCGCCCTCAGCACGGTGGTCCACGATACTCCAGCGGGCCAGCGCATGATCGCGGCCAGGGAACATCTGCGCGAGCATTTCGCCCGAAGCGGGCTCGCGGACCTCGTGATCCCGTTCTCCCGCGGAACCTACAACCAGCAGGCGACGGTGGCGGAGAACCTGATGTTCGGGGTGCCGCGCGACCCGAGCCTGACGGATCCGCGGCGGCTCGCGGGCGTGCGGCTGTTCCGAGAGGCGCTGGAGCGGGTGAAGCTGCTGGACGACCTCGACCGCATGGGCGTGGCGATCGCCCAGAACCTCAAGGACATCTTCGCGGACGTGCCGCCCGGTCACCCGTTGTTCCGACGCTTCTCGCTGATCACCCCGGACGCGCTGCCGGATTACCTGCGCCGGCTCGCCCGCCTGCCCGCGGAGGGCCGCCTGGACGAGGCCGACAGCGTCGCGTTCCTGGCGCTGGCGCTCGCCTATGTCGAGCCGCGAATGCGCTTTGGCCTGCTCGACCAGCCGCTCAAGCTCCGCATCGTCGGTGCCCGGGGCGTAGTGCAGGCGTTCATGCACGGCCATGACGGCTGCGACATCGAATCCTACGATCCCAACCGGATCAACCCGCGCAGCACGGTGCTCGACAACCTGCTGTTCGGCCGCATCGACACGGCCCGGATGCACGGCGAGGCGATCATCCAGCGCGAGGCCCGGGCGGTGTTCCGCCAGTTCGACCTCGAGCGCCCGGTCCAGAGACGCGGCCTCGACAAGGAGGTCGGCAATCGCGGCCAGCTCCTCACCGATCGGGTGCGCGTCCGGATCGGCCTGGGCCGGGCGCTGCTGCGCGACCCGGAGATCCTGGTGGTGGACCGGGTGAGCGAGCAGCTGGAGCGTGGCGTCGAGACCTTGCTCGACGTGACCGCGGCGGTCCTGCCGCGTGCCAGCCTGGTCGCCAGCGTGTCCGGTGAGGCCGACGTCGCCCGTTTCCCCGCGCGGCTGCCGCTGCGGCCCAACGAATCCCGCCTGCGCAACGCAGCCGAATGATCCCCGCGCTGACGGCCTGGACACCGCTGCGGTGGCGTGCGCGTTCGATCAGCCGCGACCCACGACCCGCGTCGCCCGGCGGTTTACAGTGCGGGCCGTCTCCAGCACAGGATGTCCGACATGCCCCAATTATCGGACGCGATCGCGAGTTCTGCCCGGACCCGCCCGAGCCTCGCCGGCCTGCCGCGCCTGGTGCCGCCGCACCCGGCCCTGGCGGAGCACGAGCTGCCGCTCCCGGCCTATCTGCGCTCGATCCGTGACAACGGTCTGGCGGGCTTTCCCCGGCGTGCCTTCGAGGAACCGATCACCCGCCGCGGCCTGCTCGGCCGGTCGAGCTACGTGCTGAGCGATCCCGAGGCGATCCGCCATTTCCTGGTGGAGAACCAGGCCAACTACGCCCGCACCAGCGGCACGGTGCGGATCCTGCGCCCGATCCTTGGCGACGGGCTGCTGATCAGCGAGGGCTCGGCGTGGCGCCACCAGCGCCGGACCCTGGCGCCAGCCTTCACGCCCCGGGCGATCGACGGGCTGGTGCCGCACATCGCCGCCGCCGTGGACGACGGCATGGAGCGGATCGTTGCCGAGGCGGCGGCGGGTCCGATCGACCTGTTCATGGCCTTCCACCGGCTGGCTCTGGAGATCGCCGGCCGGAGCATGTTCTCGGTCGGCATGGATCAGTACGGCCCGGAGCTGCGCGATTTCATCGCCGAGTACAGCATCAAGATCGGCCGGCCGCATCTCCTCGATATCGTGATCCCGCCGGGCTGGCCGGTGCCGCTCGATTGGTCCCGGTCGCGCTTCCGGCGACGCTGGATCCCGTTCCTCGACCGGATCGTCGCGGCGCGCCAGGCGGTGACACGCGAGGCGGGCCATTCCGGCGACCTGCTCGACCTGCTCGCCACCGCCCGCAACCCGGATACCGGCGCCCCGTTCAGTGCCGCGGAGCTGCGCGATCAGGTGGCGACCATGATCCTGGCCGGCCACGAGACCACGGCCGGGACCCTGTTCTGGGCCGCCTACATGCTGGCGCTTGCCCCCGAATTGCAGGAGCGGCTCGCCGCCGAGGCGCGAGCGGCCGACCTCACCGACCCGACCCATTGCCAGAGCGACGGGCGGCTGCCGCTCATCCGCGCGACGGTGGACGAGACGCTGCGTCTCTACCCGGCGGCCTTCGTCATCGTCCGGCGGGCCCTCGGCCCCGACACGATCGCGGGTCACCCGGTGAAGAAGAGCGACATCGTCATGGTGAGCCCGTGGGTGCTCCATCGGCACCGGACGCTCTGGTCCGATCCGGAGACCTTCGACCCCGGCCGCTTCCTGCCCGGGGCGAAACCGCCGGCCCGCTTCTCCTACCTGCCGTTCGGGGCGGGCCCGCGCGTCTGCATCGGTGCGCAATTCGCGCTGATCGAGACGGTCCTGTCGTTGGCGCGGCTGCTCGCCCGCTTCCGGCTGGAGCTGGAGGACCGCGAGCCGATCCTGCCGCACGCGGTGGTTACCACCCAGCCGCAGCGTTTCGCCAAGTTCCGGCTGATCCCGCGGGATCCGCTCAGCCCCGGATCCCCGTGATGGTCGTCGAGACCGCCCGCGGGTCGCGCATCGGCCAGCGTCTGCTCTCGACCTGAGCCAGGAACGCATCGAGCAGGTGATTGTAGGCGTCCGGCTCCTCGACGCTCAGCGCGTGGCCCGTATTGGGCAGGATCGCGAGGGCGGCCGACGGGATGACCCGCTTCAGCATCAGGCTCGGGGCGAGGCAGGGCCAGTCCTCGTCGCCCGAGACGATCAGGGTCGGCACGGAGATCTGCGCCAAGGCGTCCTGCAAGTCGTAGAGCGAGGGCCGCCCCTTCTGGACGCCGGCCTGGGTGTTGGCCGAGCCGGTCGCGGAATGCTCCGCCAGCATGCGCTTGAACTCGGCGTGCCCGCGGGGGTCCTTGGTCTCGAACTGCACGCGGGTCGGCCCGTAGGCGTAGCGCTCGGCGAAGGCCTCCATGCCGTCGCGCCGCAGGATCTCCGCCGTGGCTTCAGCCTCGGCACGGAACATCTCCTGCCGGTCCGGCTCCGCGCCGTAGCCGCAGCCGCCGAGGCACAGGGACAGGGCGCGATCGGGGTGGCGCAGCCCGAAATGCAGGGTCGCGAAGGCACCCATCGAGATCCCGGCGACATGGGCCCGAGGCTCCCCGATGGCGTCGAGAATCGCCAGGATGTCGTCGGCGGCACGGGCCTGCGAGTAGGCCGTGACGGATTCCGGCACGTCCGAGGGCGGGTAGCCTCGGGCATTGAACGCGATCGCGCGGTACCGCCGGCCGAAATGGCGCAGCTGCGCCTCGTAGCTGCGGTGATCCCCGGCGAATTCGTGCACGAAGATCAGCGGCGTGCCGGTGCCGCTCTCTTCGTAATGAAGTCGGACACCGTCATCCGTGGTGGCGCTTGGCACGGTCAATTCCCCGACGCGGTCGACGGTCAGCCGCCGCCGTGCGGACGAGATGGGGCGGGAGCGCTGCCGGTCGAGGCCCCTCGAAAAGGCGAAGCCGCACCCGGCTCAGCGGGCGCGGCTCGCGCAGGTTCGTGTCGGCGGTGGCGCGTGCGGCCGGGCTCAAGCGGCCTTCTTGGCGGCCGGCTTCCGTCCGACCTTGTTCGCCGCGACCTCGGCGAGCTTGGCCGCCAGCTTCGCATCGAGCTTGGCCGAGGCACCGAGCGGAAGCTCGATGTCGAGGCCCAGCGTCGAGACGCCCTCGCCGCGCTCCAGGGTGACCTTCACCTTGTCCGGCTCGACCGAGACATGGTTGGCGATCACCGCCAGGATCTCCTCGCGGAGCTGGATCACCAGGTCGGGGCGACCCGACTCGGCGCGCTCATGGGCGAGGATCAGCTGCAGGCGGTCGCGGGCGACCGCGCCGGAATTGCGCTTCTGGAAGATACCGAGGATGCTCATGCCGCCCTCCGCATGAACAGCTTGTCGAGGAAGGACTTCCGCTCGGTCGGCATGCTCATCGGCACGTCCTCGCCCTTCAGCCGGCGCGCCGCATCGGCGTAGGCCCGCGCCGGGGCGCAGAGGGGGTTGTTGAGGGTGACCGGGCAGCCGAGGTTCGAGGCGCGCAGCACCTCCTGGCTCTCGGGGATGATCGCCAGCAGCGGGATCGACAGGATGTCGAGCACGTCCTCGGTCTTAAGCATGTCGCCGCGGTCGGCCCGCATTGGGTCGTAGCGGGTGAGGATCAGGTGCTTCTCCATCTCCTCGCCCTTCTCCGCCTTGGCGGTCTTGGAATCGAGGAGGCCGATGATCCGGTCGGAGTCGCGTACCGAGGAGACCTCGGGGTTGGTCACCACCACGGCCACGTCGGCGTGGTGCATCGCGAGCTGGGCGCCGCGCTCGATGCCGGCCGGCGAGTCGCACACCACCCAGTCGAACCGCTCGCGCAGCTCTTCCATCACCCGGGCGACGCCGGCATCGGTGAGCGCGTCCTTGTCGCGGGTCTGCGAGGCCGGCAGCAGGTGCAGGGTGTCGAGCCGCTTGTCCTTGATCAGGGCCTGCGGCAGCTTGGCGTCGCCGTTGACCACGTTGATGAGGTCGTAGACCACCCGGCGCTCGGCACCCATGACGAGGTCGAGGTTACGCAGGCCGACGTCGAAATCGACGACGCACACGCTCTGCCCGCCCTGCGCCAGGGCCGCTCCGAGGGCCGCGGTCGTCGTCGTCTTGCCGACGCCGCCCTTGCCCGATGTGACGACGAGAACCTTTGCCACGCGTCGATCTCCCTTGATCCTGAGCTTACTAGTCTAAGCTTGCCATTCGGATGTTGCCGCCATCGAGCCAGACCTGAGCGGCCTTGCCGCGCAGGGCCGTGCCCATGTCCTCCGCCGTCCGCACGAGGCGGTCGATCCCCAGCAACTCGGGCTCGAATTTGCGGCAGTAGATTCGTGCCCGCGGGTTGCGCGCCGCACCGGCGATCGCACGGCCCCGCAGGGCGCCGTAGACGTGGATCGACCCGCCCGCCAGGATCTCGGCTCCCGAGGAGACGGAGCCCATCACGGTGACGTCGCCGGTCGGGTTGATCACGCTCTGTCCGGAGCGCACCGAACCCTCGACGGTGATCGACGTGACCACCTGCGGCTCCGGCTCGGCGGGAGCCGCCGGGACCTCGACCTTGTCCGACGGGCGCCCCTGCACCAGCAGCGGCGGGAATCCGGACGCGACGGCGTCGATCCCCTCGATCCCCAGGACCGCGATGCCGCGGGCCTTGAGCTCGTTCATTAACGTTTCGAGCGCGTCCGGCTCAGGCTTGAGCTGGGCGCAGTCCAGGATCACGGCCCGGCCTTTCAGCAGGGTCGGCGAGCGCTTGAGCGCCGCGTCGAGACCCGCAAGCCACTCTGGAAGCGGCGGCTCGGGGGTGAGGGCCAGGCCCTTGAACGCCCGCCCGCGAAGGCTGAGCGGCCGGGGCGCAGGAGCCGCCGCTGGGGCGGTCTCCGGGTCTTCGATCGGCTCGGGGAGGGTTTCGCTCATGTCGGCCCGTTAAGAGTCCTTACCGGACCATTGACGGCGGGCATGGTTACCGAAGGGTTAAGTTTTGGATCCGGTCGGCAAATTCTGCCGGGATCCTGGGATCGGCGGACCCAGGGGTCGGTGCGGCCCGCGGCCAGAGGCGGCCCACCACCGCATGGTTTCGGGCTCGCACCGTCGGATCGTACCACGCGACCGCGCAGGGTCGATCCTGGCTAAGCTCTTAGCGCGGATCGCATTTACCGATGCGACGCGATTGCTGGGACCTGTGCGGTGAATCTGTCATGCGCGATATTCGCGGGACGCTGAACATCACCGCGCGCACCGCTTACCGCGGTTGGAAGCCCACGCGATCCCGGCGCAGCTTGGCCCGATCCTTCGCATGTTCATCAATATCTCGGGCTGGTTCTCCCCCCTTCAGGCTCTGTCCCTGCGTCCGCGCGTGCCGTTGGCTGAGCGGCGAACGCGCGGCCACGCCGCCCGCTTTCCTCATCCCCGCTCAAACAAACCCAGCTTGATCGCATCCTCCACCAGCCGAACCTCCACGGCCTGGCCGCGGAAGGCCGGGTCGAGGTCGTCGGCCGCGCGGTAGAGGCCGTCGATCGCCACCAGTTCCGGCTCGAAGCGGCGGCACCAGATCCGCGCGCCCGGGTTGCCGGCGGCGCCCGCCACCGCCCGGCCGCGCAGGGCGCCGTAGACGTGGATCGAGCCGCCGGCGATCACCTCGGCGCCCGAGGCGACGGCGCCGAGCACGGTCACGTCGCCCTCGAGATGCAGCACGGTCTGGCCGGAGCGCACCGGCGCGTCGAGGATCAGCGAGCGCGCGGCGTTTTCCTTGAGCGCCGGCTCGGGCGGCGTCTCCTCGCCCGGTGTGGCGACCTCGCCGGCCGGGCGACCGCCCGACAGGGCCGGCGGCAGCTCGGGGGTGAGGATCGACGGCGGCGCGCCCTCGATGCCCAGGATCGCGATCCTGCGGGCTGCGAGTTCCGCGAGCAGGCCGTCGAGATCCTCCCGAGTGAGCTTCAGCCCGGCGAGGTCGAGGATCACCGGCCGGCCGGCGAAGAAGTTGGGCGCGCGCCGGTTCAGGGCGTCGAGGTCGCCGAACCACTCGGCCACGGGCGGTATCGGGGCCAGCACAGTGGCCATGAAGGAGCGGCCGCGGAAGCGGATCGGCGGGCGCGCCGGCTCGGATGTCGGCTGGGTCACGGGCGTTTTCGGTGGCGTGAGGATGTCTGACGCATCCATGCGGCGCGGCTGCGCCCGGGGCAATCCCGCTCGGCGCAGTGTGACGCCTTGCTCGGCCCGCCGGTGCATTTCTGTTGTAGAGAGGTCGGCCAGCCCAATCCGGACGAGACCGTTGAGCAGCGTACACGCGCCCAGACCCTTCGTCGTCGACGACCTGACCCAGGCCAATCAGCGTCGGGCGGCCGATCCGCGGGCCTCGGCCTGGGTCTCGGCCAATGCCGGGGCCGGCAAGACCAAGGTGCTCACCGACCGGGTGGTGCGGCTGCTCCTCGACGGCGCGCCTCCGGGCCGGATCCTGTGCCTGACCTTCACCAAGGCGGCGGCCGCCAACATGGCGATCCGGGTGTTCCGCCTACTCGGCCGCTGGGTGACGCTGGACGATTCCGCGCTCGCCGCCGAGCTGGAGGCGCTGACTGGGGAGCGGGCCGACGCGGAGCGGTTGCGCATGGCCCGGCGGCTGTTCGCCCGGGCGGTGGAGACGCCGGGGGGCCTTAAGATCGAGACTCTGCACGCCCTGTGCGAGCGGCTCCTGCACATGTTCCCGTTCGAGGCGAACGTGCCGGCCCGCTTCGTGGTGCTCGACGAGACCAAGGCCCGGGAGATCTTCGACATCGAGATGGCCAACGTGCTGGCCGATGCGGTCTCGAACGGCGACACGCCGCTCAGCGCCGCGCTGGCGCGGGTCACCCCGGAGGCCACCGGCGACACCCTGCGGGCGGCGATCCGCTCTGCCTTGCGCGCGCGGAGTCTGATCGGCGACCGGGCCCGGATGGACCGGTCCTTCGAAGACTTGCACGGGGCTTTGGGGCTTGCCGCCGAAGAGAACGCGGAGGCGCTCGAGGCCGCGATCCTGGAGGGCGGCCCGGGCTGCCGCCCCGAGGATCGAGCGGCGTTAATCGAGGCTTTGCGCACCGGGAAGGCCAACGACGAGAAGCTCGCCGATGCGCTGGCGGCGGCCGAGGCCGAGCGGGTGCAATCGGAGGGCCTGGCGGACCGGTCCGAGGCGCTCGATCTCTACCGTGGGGTGTTCTTCACCCAGAAGGACGAGCCCAAGGCCGACAGCAGCCTGGGCACCAAGAGCGTCCCGGCGGCGGTGAAGGAATGCCTGATCGCCGAGCGCGACCGGCTGGCGCCGCTGTTCGATCGCCTGCGCGCCGCCCGGGCCCATGCCCGGACGCAGGCGCTGTTCCAGCTCGCGGCCGAGATCCACCGCCGGGTCGAGGCCCAGAAGGCGCGGCTCGGGGCGCTGGATTTCGATGACCTGATCCACAAGGCGCTCGACCTGCTGGCCCGGGTCGGAGCCGGCTGGGTGCTGTACAAGCTCGACCGCGGCATCGACCATGTGCTGGTTGACGAAGCGCAGGATACCAACCCTGAGCAGTGGGAGATTCTGCGGGCGATCACCCAGGAATTCGCCGCCGGCGAGGGCGCCCGGGCCGGGACCCGGACCCGCTTCGCGGTGGGCGACCCGAAGCAGTCGATCTACGGTTTCCAGGGCGCCGAGCCGCGGGAATTCGCCCTCACCCGGGCGTCCTGGATCCAGGAATCGCGCGCGGCCGGTCTCACCTTCGAGGATGTGCCGCTGACCCTGTCGTTCCGCTCCACCGGCCTGGTCCTCCAGGCGGTCGACGCGGTCTTCGCCCTCGACGCGCATAACGAAGGCCTGTCCTTCGAGGATTCCGCGCGGCGGACGGTCCATGCCAGCGCCCGGCCCGGCGCGCCCGGAGCGGTGGAGCTGTGGCCGATCGCCGAGCCCGAGCCGACACCGGAGCCCGATGCGTGGACGGCGCCGGTGGACGCCCCCGAGACCAGCGCCCCAGCGATCGTCACGGCCCGCCGGGTGGCGCAGGCGGTGCGGACCTGGACGAGCCAGGGCGACGCCACCGGCCGGGTCTGGCGCCCGGGCGACGTGCTGATCCTGGTGCGCAAGCGCGGGCCCGCCTTCGAGGAGGTGATCCGCGCCCTGAAGAATCTCGGCGTCCCGGTCGCCGGCCAGGACCGGCTGGAAGTCTCCGCCCATATCGCGGTGGCCGACCTCGTCGCCGCCGGGCGGGCGGGGCTACTGCCGGCCGACGACCTGACGCTCGCCACCGCGCTCAAGACGCCGCTGGTCGGGCTCACCGACGAGGATCTGGTGCGGCTCGCCGCTCGCCGCGACCTGTCGGAGACCCTGGAGGATGCCCTGCACCGCCACGCCGAGGCCGGGGATCCGGCGGCGATCCGCGGCCTCTCCGCGCTCTCGGACTGGATCGCGCTCGCAGGGCTCCACGGCCCGTTCGGCTTCTACGCGCGGCTCCTCGGGCCGCAGGGCGGCCGGGCGAAGCTGGTCGCGAGGCTTGGCGGCGAGGCAGGGGACGCCATCGACGTGTTCCTGGCCGCCGCCGCCCAGGCCGAGACCGGCGAGGACGCGCCCTCGCTCGGCGGCTTCCTGGCCCGCTATGTCGGCACCGAGGCCGGCCACACGGTCAAGCGTGACATGGAATCGGGCCGCGACGAGGTAAGGGTGATGACCGTGCACGGGGCCAAGGGCCTCGAGGCGCCGGTGGTCGTGGTCCTAGATGGCTGCGAGCCGCTGGGGCGCAACGACCCGCCGCTGCTGCCGCTCGCCGCCAACGGTGCCGCGCTGCCGCCGGTCTGGTCGAGCGGGAAGACGCAGGATTGCGCCGCAACCGGCGAGGCCCGCGCGGCCCTGCTCGCCCGGGCGCGGCAGGAGCACAACCGTCTGCTCTACGTCGCGATGACCCGGGCGGCCGACCGGCTCATCGTGGCTCCGTTCCGGGGCCACGAGCGCGAGAGCGAGGCGGCCTGGTGCCGGATGGTCCAGGCCGGCCTGGAGGCCGCCCTCGGCGCCGGCCAGGCACTGGAGCTGCCCTACGGCCCCGCGACCTTGTGGCGGGAGGGCACGGAGACGCTCCGCCCGCCGGAGATCCCGGCACAGGCGGCGGCCCGCATGCCCGAGCCGGACTGGCTGCGCAGCCCGGTCCCGCCGGAGCCGGAGATCCCGATCCTGAATCCGTCCGGTGCCCTCCAGGCGGCCGACGGCTCGCGGGTGCCGCCGCCCCGCCTGGCGGATGCCCAGGCGCGCCGCCGCGGCATCCTGATCCATTCCCTGCTGCAGCACCTGCCTCGGATCGAGACGGAGCGCCGGGAATCGGCCGGCCTCGCCTTCGTGCGGGCCCGGGCACCCGGCCTGCCGCGCCCGGTGACCTACGGCATCGTCCGCTCGGTGCTGCGCCTGATCGACGATCCCGACCTCGCCCCCCTGTTTGCCCCCGACGCCCGCGCCGAAGTGAATCTCACGGGCCGCGTCCGTACCGGCGGCGCCGAGCGGGTGGTGCAGGGCCGGGTCGACCGCCTCGCCGTGTCCGCCGACACGATCCGGATCGCCGACTTCAAGACCGGGCGCCCCCCGGCCGAGGACGAGCCCCTGCCCCCCGCAGAAGCCGGCCAGATTGCGCTCTACGCGAAGCTGCTGGGCCAGATCTATCCGGACCGCACGATTCGCCCGATGCTGATCTGGACCTCGGGGCCGGTGATCCGGACCTTGAGCGGCGACGATATCCGCGCGGCTTTGGACCAGGCGGGAATCGCGGGCTGACGGGGGGAGCGGTTTTCGAGGAAGGCGTACGCAACACGGCGCCATCCTCCGGAAGGGCCTTCTCCCGCGTCCCCCCGGCCGACATGTGCCAGCGCACATCGCAATGCGCGCCTCGAGGCGCCCCCATGCATCGGTGGGCGGACTGCTTGACCGGGCGGTGGGGCGTCGCCAATTCTGGTCGAACCGCGCGGGCCCCTGCCCGTCCGAGGCCGCCCGACTGGCGGCCAGTTCCGAAAGGTGACGTTATGGCGACGGTGAAAGTAACCGACGCGAGCTTCGAGCAGGACGTTCTCAAGTCCGCCGAGCCCGTCGTGGTGGATTTCTGGGCGGAGTGGTGCGGCCCCTGCCGCCAGATCGGCCCGGCGCTCGAGGAGATCGCCACCGATCTCCAAGGCAAGGTGAAGATCGCCAAGGTCAACGTCGACGAGAATCCGCAGATCGCCGCCCAGTACGGCATCCGCTCGATCCCGACGCTGCTGCTGTTCAAGAACGGCGAGCGGGTCGATCAGAAGGTCGGCGCCGCCCCCAAGGGCGACCTGTCCCGGTGGATCGGCGCACAGGTCGCCTGAGCCACTGACCCCTTCGACGCAACGACAAAAAGAAAGCCCGGCCGCAAGGCCGGGCTTTCTCGGTTTCGGGACCCAATCCCGTGGTCCCGGGCTTGGCGCCCGGGACCAATCGTTCGGTCTTAGTACGAGCCGAACTTGTAGTTCAGGCCCGCGCGGACGACGGCGAAGTCGTTCGTGTTGCGGCTGGTGTTGCCGGTGACGGCGTAGACCGGCAGCACGGTGCCGGTGTTGAGGGCAGCGCCGACCAGCGGCAGGCCGGTGCGGTTGCGGTCGAGGCTCACGTACAGACCTTCGACCTTGAACGTCACGGCCGACGACCGGAAGAAGTTCAGGAACGAGTCGGTGGGGAGCGCGAACTCAGCGCCGCCGCCGACGGTGTAGCCGGTCTTGAAGTCGTCGCGACGGCCAGCGAAGTTCTGGAAGGCGACGCCCTGGGTGCCCTGGTCGCCGGTGGCGTAAGCGAAACCGCCGGTGGCGTACACGAGGGTCTTGTCGAAGGCGTAGCCGAGACGGCCGCGCACGGTGCCGAAGAAGTCCAGCGTGTTCAGGGTGCCGTTGACCGGGATGAAGCCCGGGTTGATGGCGGCGGCGTTCGTGGCGTAGCGCGGACGGCCACCGAAATCGAGGTACTGCGCGTCGGCCTCGAAGCCGATCACGACGCCCGAGCCCGGGGTGAACTGGTAGTTGTAGCCGATCTGGCCACCGCCGGAGAAGCCTTCGCGGTTATTGCGGTTGTAGATCAGCGACGAGCCGAGCGGCGCAAGCGCCTGATAGGGGGCGAGACCGCCGGCGGTCAGCACGGCCGGGCTACCGCCGGTCTGGACGAAGCCGCGGTTGCTGTCGGTGTCGCTGGCATCGAAAGCGTAGCCAGCGTTGATACCGAAGTAGAAGCCGGTCCAGGTGAACACCGGAACGGGGGTGAACACCGGCGGCGGCGCGGCGCGACGCGGCAGGTCGGCAGCGGAGGCCGCCGCGGTGAGCGCGGTGAACGCCGCGAGAGAGGTGAGAAGCGTCTTCATGTCTGTGATCCCCATCACAAGCCCGATCGAACCCGAAGCTAGGGGATCAAACCTATGCAGGATGTAGCTTCGCGGCCACAGCCAGGGGAAAGCGTGGCCGTGGGAGCGATTTCGCGGCGTCGAATGCGGCGAATCGACGGCGATTACCCGGTGCTAACCAAACCTTCGCGAAAAAGCCAGTGCCCAAGACTAAGGCATGACGCGCCTCACACAGGCGGCGTGTCGTTGGCCGCCAGGACCAGCCCGGCCAGGTAGAGCGAGCCGCAGATCAGGATTCGCGGGGGTTGCTCGAAGGCGATGTCCTTCACCTGGGCCAGCGCAGCCTCGATGCTCGGCGCCGTCCGGGTCGACAGGCCGACATCCTCACCGATTCGCGCTACTTCTTCGGCCGGCCGCGCCGCCATCGAGGTGGTGATCGGGACCGCGATGAGCGCCCGGGCCAGACCGACGAAGTTGCGCAGGAACCCGTCGGCATCCTTGGTGCTGAGGAGACCGACGATCAGGACCAGCGGCACGTCGCTGCGCTCGCCGAGATCGGCCATGGCGGCGGCGAGGATCCGGCCGCCGTCTATGTTATGGCCGCCGTCGAGCCACAGCTCGGCGCCGGGATCGAGTTGCGCGGCCAGCCGACCGCGTCCGAGCCGCTGCAGCCGGCCGGGCCAATCGACCTCGGTGAGGCCCCGCTCCAGGGCGGCGTTGCCGATATCGCCGAACCCGGCCGCCCGCAGAGCCGTGATCGCGGTGCCGGCATTGACCAGCTGATGGCGTCCGGCCAGGCGCGGCCGCGGCAGGTCGAACAGGTCGGTCTCGTCCTGGTAGACGAGCCGGCCGCGCTCCTCGTGGACGGAGAAATCCTGGTTTCCGATCAGGATCGGCCCCGCCCCCACGGCCTCGGCGTGCCGGCAGAGGACGGCGTCGGCCTCGGCATAGTCCTGGGCGGCGATCACGGCCGGGCAACCGCGCTTGAAGATTCCGGCCTTCTCGGCGGCCACCGACTCGACCGTGTCGCCGAGATACTCGGCATGGTCGCGGCCGATCGGGGTCACGACCGCGCAGGCCGGCTGGGCGATGACGTTGGTGGCATCGAGCCGCCCGCCCAGCCCGACCTCAAGGAGCAGCACGTCGGCCGGGCTCGCCGAGAACAGCAGCAGAGCCGCCGCCGTGGTGATCTCGAACATGGTGATCGGCTCGCCGGCATTGGCGGCCTCGCAGCGCGAGAACGCGTCGGCCAGCCGGTCCTCGTCCACGAACTGGCCGCCGCCGATCCCGCCAAGTCGAATCCGCTCGTGGAACCGGACGAGATGGGGCGAGGTGTAGACATGCGCGGCCAGGCCCCCAGCTTCGAGGATCGCCCGCATGAACGCGATGGTCGAGCCCTTGCCATTGGTCCCGGCGACGTGGATCACCGGCGGCAGGCGCCGCTCCGGATGGTTCAGCCGGGACAGCAGCCGCTCGATCCGCCCCAGCGACAGGTCGATGGTGCGCGGATGGAGCGCGAGGAATCGCGCCATGAGGGCGTCGGAGGATGCCATCGCGGCCGGCTAGGCCGCTGCCTGGGCGGGGACCGGCGCATCGCTCGTCGCGGCGTTGGTCAGCAGGC
The DNA here is from genome assembly GCF_001262595.1 of Methylobacterium sp. ARG-1. Classification (NCBI taxonomy): domain Bacteria; kingdom Pseudomonadati; phylum Pseudomonadota; class Alphaproteobacteria; order Hyphomicrobiales; family Methylobacteriaceae; genus Methylobacterium; species Methylobacterium sp. ARG-1. The sequence continues at coordinate 99,583 of NZ_LHCD01000012.1, read as the reverse complement.
CGCAGAGGCGCGTAATCGTCTCCTTCAGGGCGTGACGGTGGACCACCTGATCGACCATGCCGTGCTCGCGCAGGTATTCCGCCCGCTGGAATCCGTCCGGCAGCTTCTCGCGGATGGTCTGCTCGATCACCCGGGGGCCGGCGAAGCAGATCAGCGCGCCCGGCTCGGCCAGGTGCACGTCGCCGAGCATCGCGTAAGAGGCGGTGACGCCGCCGGTGGTCGGGTTGGTCAGCACGACGATGTAGGGCAGACGCGCGGCGTTGAGCCGGCGCACCGCCACGGTGGTCCGGGGCATCTGCATCAGGGACAGGATGCCTTCCTGCATGCGTGCCCCGCCGGAGGCCGAGAACAGCACGTAGGGGGTGCGCTTCTCCAGGGCGGTCTCGGCGCCGCGCACGAAGGCCTCGCCGGCCGCCATGCCGAGGGAGCCGGCCATGAAGCCGAATTCCTGCGCCGCCAGGGTCATGGGCAGGCCGCCGACCCGGCCGAAGCCGATCTTGAACGCGTCCTGCAGACCGGTCTTGGCCCGGGCCTCCTTGAGGCGGTCGACGTAGCGCTTCTCGTCGCGGAACTTCAGCGGGTCTGTGGCGACCTCGGGCAGCGCCACGTCGAGCCAGGTGCCCTCGTCGAACATCATCTTGAGGCGCGCGGTGGCGCTCATCTTCAGGTGATGCTCGGAGCCCGGGATCACCCAGTGATTGGCCTCCACCTCCTTGTGGAACACCATCTGGCCGGTATCCGGGCACTTGACCCAGAGGTTCTCGGGCGTCTCGCGCTTGAACAGGGTCTTGATCCGGGGGCGCACCACCTCCGAGATCCAGTTCATCGGTTCGACCATCGACTCGCGTCCGTTCGCTTCAAGCTCGCGCTGATATCAGGTGGTGCGGTCCCCGCCGCCAGGGCGCGCGGTTCAGGCGGCCCGCTCGACCCCGCCCGCCCGGACGCCTGCGGCGAGCTCCCGGACCAGCTCCACCACCGCCGGGACCGTGCCGGCCTGCGGCCGGCCCTCGGAATCCAGCGAGCGGACCAGGGTGTCCACCAGCGCCGAGCCGACCACGACCCCGTCGGCGCCCTTGGCGATCGCCGCCGCGTGGGCGCCGGTCTTCACCCCGAAGCCGACCACCACGGGCAGGTCGGTGTGGCGGCGGATGCGGGCGACCGCCTCCGAGACCTTGCCGAAATCCGGCGTCGCCGTGCCGGTGATTCCGGTGATCGACACGTAGTAGACGAAGCCCGCGGTGTTCGCGAGCACGGCCGGCAGGCGGCGCTCATCGGTGGTCGGCGTGGCGAGCCGGATGAAGGCGAGCCCCTTGGCAAGCGCCGGCAGGCAGAGCTCCGAATCCTCCTCCGGCGGCAGGTCGACCACGATCAGCCCATCGACCCCGGCGGAAACCGCGTCGTCGAGGAACCGCTCGACCCCGTAGGTGTGGATCGGGTTGAAGTAGCCCATCAGCACGATCGGCGTACCGTCGTTCTCGGCGCGGAAGCGGCGGACGAGGTCGAGCGTGCCGGCCACGCCTTGGCCGGCCTTGAGGGCACGCAGGCCCGCGGCCTGGATCGCCGGGCCGTCGGCCATCGGGTCGGTGAAAGGCAGGCCGAATTCCAGGATGTCGGCGCCGGCACCGGGGAGCGCCTTCAGGATCTCCAGGGAGGTCTCCGGGTCGGGATCGCCAGCCATCACGTAGGTGACCAGGACGGCCCGGTTCTCGGCGCGGGCACGGGCGAAGGTGGCGTCGATGCGGCTCGGCATGGATCTGATACGGGTTTTCGCGACGTCGGGACCGGATCCGGCCCAGGATTATCTCCGCGCTACACCATCGGCGTCGGCCCGTGAAGCGCTCGCCCCCGCGGCCACGGAGACGGCCGCCCCCGCCTTGTCCTGCCGATCGCGGACTCCATCTCCCGGCGTCCACACCCCCAGGATGATGAGGAGCGCGACATGGCGAAGGCCGACAAGCACCACATGGGCCCGGGCGGTCACGGCAAGGGCTCGGGCAGCGGCGGCATGACCGATCTGCCGGACGGCGTGCTCGGCGAGAACGAGGTCCTGAGCAACCGGGACAAATCCCGCCACAGCGACGAGCGCGGGCTTGACGGCAAGGCGGTCCAGACCGAGCAGTACCAGGACCACGCGGCGAACCGGCAGGCACCCGGCTCCGAGACCGGGGAGTCCTGAGGCCGGTCAACGGGGACCGGGCGGGCAGCGGCCGTGCGTGCGGCGCGGTTGCCCGCCCGCCCCGGCCCGCGTAGCCCTCGGGCATGACGACCCAAGACCTCCCGACGCGCCGCTTCGCCGCCTTCCTGTTCGACATGGACGGGACGATCATCAGCTCGATCGCCTCGGCGGAGCGGGCCTGGACGCATTGGGCACAGAGTCACGGCCTCGACGTCGCGCGTTTCCTTCCGACGATCCACGGGGTCCGCTCGGTGGACACGATCCGCCGGCTCGGTCTGCCCGGTGTCGATCCGGAGGCCGAGGCCGCCGCCATCACCCGGGCGGAGATCGAGGATGTCGGCGACATCGCCGAGATCCCGGGCGCCCGCACGTTCCTGCAAGCCCTGCCGCCCGAGCGCTGGGCGATCGTCACCTCGGCACCCCGGGAGCTCGCCCTGCGCCGCCTGGACGCCGCCGGCATGCCGGTCCCGGCCCTGCTCGTCGCCGCCGAGGACATCGATCGGGGCAAGCCCGCGCCGGATTGTTTCCTGCTGGCCGCCGAGCGCCTGGGCGTCGCGGCCGCGGACTGCCTGGTCTTCGAGGATGCCCCAGCCGGCATCCAGGCCGGCGAGGCGGCAGGAGCCACCGTCGTGGTGGTCTCGGCAACCCACCATGCGCCAATCGAGACACGGCACGCCACGATCCCGGATTATCGGGCGCTGACGGTCGATGCGGCGCCGGACGGGTTGCGCGTCTTGTCCGTTGGCTGACGGTGCTCGATTCGATCGAGAGGGGCAGTTACGGACGACATACGGTCACCAAGAGTCCAGGCGCCACAATTGCCGGTGCACGCACGGTGTCATCCCGGGGCTGCCTAGCGGAGCCCGGGATCCAGATACGGCGACAGATCTCGGTTTTTGACGGCCTGTGGCTCTGGATTCCGGGCTCGCCTGCGGCGCCCCGGAATAACGCGGTCTGTTTTCGCGCCCGCGTTGCGGCGACGATAGACGTTTAGGACGGACGGCCCGATCGCCGGGTCACGTTGCCGGCAAGCGTTGACTTCTCCCCGCCGAACCACGGCAGTATCCGGGCGCAAATCCCAACATCGCGCGGGAGCATCGACCGTATGACCAAGCCGAACGGCGTCCCGGGCCTCTTCGAGACTGCGGAGGGGCAGCGGCTGGTGCAGGCGCGCACCGACCCGGCCTGGCGGCGCTGGGGTCCGTATCTCAGCGACCGGCAATGGGGCACGGTGCGGGAGGATTACAGCGCCGACGGCGAGGCCTGGGATTCCCTGCCCCACGACCATGCCCGCTCCCGGGCGTATCGTTGGGGCGAGGACGGGATCGGCGGCTTCGGCGACCGGCACCTGAACTGGTGCCTGGCGCTCGCGTTGTGGAACGGGCGCGACCCGATCCTGAAGGAGCGCCTGTTCGGCCTCACCAACGCCGAGGGCAACCACGGCGAGGACGTGAAGGAGTTGTACTACTACCTCGACGGTATTCCGACGCACGCCTTCATGCGGATGCTGTACAAGTACCCGCAGAGCGCGTTCCCCTATCAGCGCCTGGTCGAGGAGAACCGCCGCCGCGGCCTGGACGACCCGGAATTCGAGCTCCTCGACACCGGCCTGTTCGACGAAGGCCGCTACTTCGACGTCGAGATTGCCTACGCCAAGGCCGGCCCCGACGACCTGCTGATGCGGGTCACCACCACCAATCGCGGTCCCGAGCCCGCCGACCTCACGCTGCTGCCGCAGCTCTGGGCCCGGAACCTGTGGTCGTGGAAGGCGGGGACCGAGAAGCCCGAATTGTCCGCCGGCTCGGACGGGTCGGTCTGGGCGCGTCATCCGGGCGTGGCGCCGATGCGCTTCTACGCGGAGGGCGCGGCCGAGCTGCTGTTCACCGAGAACGAGACCAACACCCACCGGCTGTTCGGCAGCGGCCCGGAGGCCGGCTTCTACAAGGATGGGATCGACCGACGCGTCGTCCAGGGCGAGGCCGGGGCGGCCAACCACCTGTCCGGCACGAAATGCGCCGCCCGCTACCACCTGCATCTCAGCCCCGGGGAGTCGCGCATTCTCCGGTTGCGCCTGCGCCCCGAGACCGCGCCGGGCGAGCCCTTCGCGGATTTCGACGCGGTATTCGCGGCCCGCGCGGATGAGGCGGACGCGTTCTACGACGCCCTGCAGGAGTCAATCCCCGATCCCGAGATGCGGCTGGTGCAGCGGCAGGCGCTGGCCGGCATGCTGTGGTCGAAGCAGCTCTATCATTACGACGTGCGCGAGTGGCTGGCCGGCGATCCGGCCCAGCCGGCCCCCTCCCCCGCGCGCCGGCACGGCCGCAACGCCGACTGGGCGCATCTGCGCGCCAACGACATCATCTCGATGCCGGATGCCTGGGAATATCCCTGGTTCGCCTCCTGGGATCTCGCCCTTCAGGCGATCGTGTTCTCGCTGATCGATCCGGACTTCGCCAAGAACCAACTACTGCTCCTGGTGGACGAGGCCTATGCTCACCCGAACGCGGCGCTTCCGGCCTACGAATGGGGGTTCGGGGACGCCAACCCGCCGATCCACGGGCTCGCCGCCTGGCGGGTGTTCGAGATCGACCGGGCGCTCACCGGCACGCCCGACCACGTCTTCCTGAAGCGCATCTTCAACAAGCTGACCCTGAACTTCACTTGGTGGGTCAACCGCAAGGATTCCGACGACCGCAACCTGTTCCAGGGCGGCTTCCTCGGGCTCGACAATATCGGCATCTTCGACCGATCGAAGCCGGTCGGCGACGGCGCCACCCTCACCCAGTCCGACGCGACCGCCTGGATGGCAGCCTACGCGCTCAACCTGATGCGCATCGCCATCGAGCTGGCGATGCAGGACCCGACCTACGAGGACATGGCGGAGAAGTTCTTCGAGCATTTCCTGCTCATCGCCGCGGCGACCGGCGACGGCGTCTGGGACGAGGCGGACGGCTTCTTCTACGACGTGATCGAGGCACGCGACGGGAACCGCCTGCCGATCCGGGTGCGAACCATGGTCGGGCTGATCCCAATCTTCGCGGTCACGACGATCAGCGAGCGCCATCTGGAGAAGCTGCCCTCCCTCCGGAACCGGATGGCGTTCTTCCTCAGGAACCGCCCCGATCTGGCCGCCCTGGTCTCGCGCTGGAATGAGCCCGGCGAAGGCCAGACCGTGCTGCTGTCGCTGCTGCGCGGCCACCGGCTGAAGGCGCTGCTGCACCGAGCCCTCGATCCGGCGGAGTTCCTGTCCGAGCACGGTCTGCGGGCGGTCTCGCGCAGCTACGCGGACACACCGTTCTGCTTCCCATGGAACGGCCGGGACATGGGGCTCGCCTACGAGCCGGCGGAATCGCGCTCACGCCTGTTCGGCGGCAATTCCAACTGGCGCGGGCCGGTCTGGATGCCGGTGAATTACCTGCTGATCGCCGGATTGAGGCAGTTCTACGCCTATTACGGCCCGGATTTCCGTGTGGAGGCGCCGACCGGCTCGGGGCGGACCTACTCGCTCCGGGAGATCGCGGAGACGCTGTCCCTGCGCCTCATCAGCCTCTCGATCCGCGGCCCGGACGGGCACCGGCCGGTCTACGGAACGAGCCGGATCGAGCAGGAGGACCCGCATTTCCGCGATCTGGTCCTGTTCTACGAGTATTACGACGGCGATAACGGACGGGGCGTCGGCGCCTCGCATCAGACCGGCTGGTCCGGCCTCGTGGCGCTCCTGATCCAGGAGGTCTCGACAGCAGAGAGCCGGCCGTGACGGGCACGGCCGGCTCGATCGACCCGATGGGCCCCGCTCCTACTCGGCCGCCTGCTGCATCCGCAGCTTCTGGCCGAGCCCGATCTCGCGGGAGATCTTCGAGCGCCGGGCGCTGTAGGCCGCCGAGACCAGCGGGTAATCCACCGGCAGGCCCCACTTGGCCTTGTACGCCTCCGGGGTGAGGCCGCGCAGGGTCAGGTGCCGGCGCAGGGCCTTGTAGGACTTGCCGTCCTCGAAGCTCATGATCGTATCGGGCCGGATCGACGCGCGGATCTGCGCCTCGGTCGGCCGCTTGACCTGACGCTCGACCGGCGCATCCAGCGCGGTGATCGAGCGGTGCACCTCGGACAGAAGGCTGGGCAGGGCACCCGCCGGCACGCTGTTCTTGGTGACGTAGGCGCTTAGGATCTTTGCGGCGAGTTCGACGCTCGGCGAGGTCGTCTGCATGGTCATCTCCTAAGGTTTCTCGGTCGGACGATGCGGCTTTGTCGGGTCGTTAGGCTGCTGTGCTGTCGGCGGCCGATGACGGAGCCCGGAACAGAAATCCGGTCCGCCTCCGGGCAGCGCGTGGCGGCATTATGCGCCCGCTCGCTACGCTTACAACCACTGCGAGCATCTAATTGGCGCAGGTTTCTACTTAGAATTGATGAATACGGTCAACGCCGAATCAACATGCGGGCCTAAGAGACGGCATGGGTGCGGTATTGAGGACCCACCGGCCCTGTTGGGGCGATCATCGAGGGTGGCGGAGATGGAGGTTCTGGTCGTCGGCGCCGGCGTGGTCGGCCTGGCCGTGGGGCGGGCCTTCGCGCTGCGCGGGCACGCTGTCATCGTAGCGGAGGCCGAGGAGGCGTTCGGGACCGGCGTGTCGGCCCGCAGCTCCGAGGTGATCCATGGCGGCATGTATTACCCGTCCGGTTCTGCCCGCGCCCAACACTGCGTCGATGGCGCCGAGAAGCTATACAACTTCTGCGCGAACCACGGGGTGCCGCACCGGGCCTGCGGCAAGTTGATCGTCGCGGGCGACGATGCCGAAGCCGACACGATCGCGGCGATCCGGCAGCGGGGCGAGGCCAACGGCGTCCGCGGGCTCGAACTGCTCGACGCCGCAGCGGCGAAGCGCCTGGAGCCCAACCTCGCCTGCACCCTGGCGCTGCACGCGCCTCATACCGGGATCGTCGACAGCCACGCGCTGATGCTCGCGCTGCTCGGGGTGTTCGAGGATCACGGCGGCGCCCTGGCCCTGCGCACGCCGGTGGAGCGCCTGTCCCACCGGGACGGACAGTGGCTCGCGGCTTTCGGCGGCAGCGAGCCGGTCGAGCTGGCTTTCGACGCCGTGGTCAACGCCGCGAGCTTCGGGGCGCCCGCGCTCGCCGCACGCACGGAGGGCTATCCGGTCGAGCGCGTGCCGGTGCTGCGCCTGGCGCGGGGCAATTATTTCGGCTGCACCGGCAAGCCGGCCTTCTCGCGTCTCATCTATCCCGCGCCGCGGATCGACGGCGGCCTGGGCATCCACCTCACCCTGGATCTCGCAGGCCGCACCCGGTTCGGACCCGACGTGGAATGGGTCGAGGGCTTCGACTACCGGGTCGACCCGGCCCGCGCGGACAGCTTCTACGGTGCGATCCGCCGCTACTGGCCGGGCCTGCCGGACGGGGCGCTCTACCCGGACTATGCCGGGCTGCGCCCCAAGCTCACCGGCCCGGGCGAGACGGCGGCAGACTTTCGGATCGACGGACCGGAGGAGCACGGGCTGCCCGGGATCGTCCACCTGTTCGGGATCGAGAGCCCGGGGCTGACCTCGAGCCTGTCTCTGGCGGAGGCGGTGGCCGGGCGGCTCGACGCCTGAGGCTCAGAACAGCAGGTGTAGTGCCAGGGGTGCGAGGATCGCGGTCAGGAAGGCGTTGAGCCCCATGGCGATGCCCGCGAAGGTGCCGGCGGTCTCGCTCACCTGGAAGGCCCGGGCCGTGCCGATACCGTGGGCGGCCAGCCCGGCCGCGAAGCCCCGGGCGCGCATGTCGCGGATCCGCAGGAGGTTCATCAGCGGCGTCACCAGGATCGCCCCGATGATCCCGGTGAGGATCACCAGAATCGCGGTGAGCGTTGGGTCGCCGCCCAGCGCCTCGGCGATGCCCATGGCCACCCCCGAAGTCACGGATTTCGGCGCCAGCGAGATCAGGATCGGCTGCGGGATGTCGAGGAGCCGCGCCAGCGCGATGACGACCGCCAGCGTCGTGGCCGCGCCGGCCAGGAGCGCGGCCAGCATCGGCACCAGGGCGCGCAGGACCGTGGCCCGGCGCTCGTAGAGGGGCATGGCCAGCACCACGGTCGCCGGCCCGAGCAGGAAGTGGACGAACTGCGCACCCTCGAAATAGGTCGGATAGGGCGTGCCTGTTACCGCCAGGACGGTGCCGACCAAAATCACCGTGATCAGCACCGGGTTGGCGATCGGGTGCCGACCGGTGGCGGCCGCGATCCGGTCGGCCAGGACGTAGGAGGTTAGGGTCACGGTCAGCCACAGCAGCGGCGTGCCGGCCAGATAGACCCAGAGCGAGAAGTCGCCGTGCACCGCTCAGGCCTCCCCGTCGGGCCGGCGCCGCTCGACCCGGGACGCGACCGCGCGGAACACCAGCACGGTCACCAGCAGGGACAGGGCGGTGGAGACCACGAGCACGATGGCGAGCTTGAGCCCCTGGGCCCGGAGCAGGTCGAGGCGGCCGACCACGCCGACGCCCGCCGGCACGAACATCAGCGACAGGTTCATCAGGAGCCCCCGGGCCGTGGTCTCGAGGGTGCCGTCGGTGAGGGGCTTGGGCAGGATCCGGGGCAGGCCGAGGCGGCTGTCGCGCAGGAGCAGAAAGCCGAACATCAGACCCATGCCGATCACCGGCCCCGGGACCGGCACGCCGGCGCCCCGGGCCAGGATCTCGCCCAGGAGCTGGGCGAGCAGGATCAGCGCCAGGCTCGCGATCATCGTCCGACCGGGCCGCTAGACGGCGCCGACGCCCCGCTGCCCGGTTCGACGGGACGCAGCGATCGCCGCCTCGTCGAAGCCGAGCAGCCGGCCGAGGCGCTCGACCAGCGCCTCCTCGAACTCGTCGACGTTCCCGTCCGCGGCGGCGACCGACCAGGCCATGGTCAGGAGATCCTGCCGCTCGGCCTTGTTGGCCTCGTGGGGAATCATCTCGACCAGGCTCGCCAGGTCGCGGGTCTCGGCATCGACCGCGGTGGCGCGCGCGATCAGCGCCCGGGCGGCATCCGGCCCCTCGGCATAGTGGCCCTGCACCAGCCGGGACAGGCGCTCGCTCTCGGCGGGCGCCAGGATGCCGTCGACCCGGGCGACGTGCACGAGGAGCGCAGTCGCGGCGAGGTGGGTGTCGTCCACCGGCTCGGTGGCGCCGACGCCGAGGGCCTCGGTCGCGTAGGCGCGCAGGCGTGCGATCAGGGACATGTCGGCTCCGGGGGTTCCTGATGCACAGTTCGGTTCGTGGGACACGCCGTCAAGGATGCCGGATCACGTCGTCGGCCAGCGTGGCACAGCTGCATCGTTTTGGCGGTCTCAGCCCCGCGCCGCCTCGGTCGCCCCCGCGACGAGCGACGCCAGGATCGCGTCCGCCGCGCGCAGGATCGCCGGCCCGGCCTGCGCGGGGGTCCCGGCCTGGAACGGCGGCTCCGGGGCGTATTCGGCGACGAGCTGCGCGGTGCGGGCGTAGTCGGGGCCGCGCAGGCGGGTGGCGAGCGCCAAAGCGAGATCGAGCCCGGCCGAGATGCCGGCGCCGGTGGCGCGGTTGCGGTCGAAGACGACGCGCTCGGCCACCGGCACGGCGCCGAGCAGCGGCAGGACGGCGTCGCGCACGCACCAGTGCGAGGTGGCGCGGTAGCCGTTCAGCAGGCCGGCCGCCCCGAGGATCAGCGACCCGGTGCAGACGCTCGTCACCCAGGTGGTGCGCGGCGCACGCGCGCGCAGGAAGGCCAGCAGCGCGGCGTCGCGCATCTGGTCGGGCGTGCCGTCGCCGCCGGGGACGAACAGGACGTCCAGATCGGGCGGGCAGGTCGCGAAGGTATGCGTCGCCACGAGGCTCAGGCCCGTATCGCTGGCGACGGAACCTTCGGCCTCTGCAACGAGGTAAAGGCTGCCGGGGGCGAGGCCGGCGAGCAGCGCCTGCGGACCGACCAGATCGAGGGCGGTCATGCCCGGATACAGCACCATGGCGATTCGGACCGGACGATCCTGCGGGATCGGGCCCGGCGCGTCGGCGGCCGCCAAGCGGACCGGCCCGAAGGCGGCAGCGGCCGCGGCGGCCGCGACCATGGCCCGGCGGCTGAGGTCCGGCGAAGTCACGCCTGGGCCGGGCGCTTCACAACGGCCAAGACGCATCCCGGTAGGCGCTGTCCCAGAACAGCCATTCGAGCCGCGTCGCCTGCGTGAACGCGCCGTGCATGCGCGCCTGCAGGGCCGGCGAGGCCGAGTCCGCCGCGCGGTCGGTGGCGGCGATCATGCCCGCCACGGCATCGGCGAAATCCTCGCCCGCATAGGTGTCGATCCAGGCGCGATACCGGTTGTCTGGCGCGGCGCGGGCGAAGATGTCGTCACCCACCGCCTTGTAGATCCAGAAGCACGGCAGCAGGGCCGCGCACAGGACCTCGAACGGCTCGGCATAGGCGGTGGCGACCAAGTAGGAAATGTAGTGGTGGCAGGCCGGGGTCAGCGGCGTGCCCGCGAAGGCCTCCGGGCCGATCCCGTAATCGCGGAAGAAGCCGCCATGCAGCGCGCGCTCGACCACGATGGCGTCCTGCGCGGCGCGGGAGAACTGGACGATCCCGTCCGGGTCCGGGGCCTTCGCGGCGGCGAGGCTCAGCGCCCGGCCGAAGCCGATCAGGTAATGCGCGTCCTGGACTATGTAGTGTCGGAACGTGGCCTGCGGCAGCGTACCGGCGGCGAGCTCCGCGTTGAACGGCATCGTCCGGATCGTCTCGTAGGCCGCCGCGTTGCGCGCCCAGGCTGCCTGCGAGAAGGCATTCGGGCCACCGTCACCGTCGGTCAAAGGCGCATCCTCCTCAATCGCGGACGCTATCCCTGCCGCTGCGCGTGCGTGACGGCGACGTGGATCAGCTCGGCCAGGGTCCGCACGCCGAGCTTCTGGCGCATCTGCGAGCAGGCATTGGTGACGGTCTTGTAGCTCACCGACAGGTCGGCCGCGATGGCGCCGTAGGAGCGCCCTTGCGCGAGACGCGCCAGGATCTGCTGCTCCCGAGGGGTCAGCTGGGATTCCGGGGTGCGGCGGGCGTCGGCGCGCAGCATCGCCACCTCGGTGGCGAGCCGGCGGTCGAGATAGACCTCGCCGACCCGGACCTTGCCGAACGCCTCGAACAGCTCGGCCGAGGCGTGGTCCTTCAGCACGTAGCCGAGCGCCCCGGCCTCCAGCGCCCGCGCGACGATCACCGGATCGTTGTGCATGCTGAAGACCAGGATCCGCGTCTCCGGGGCGACCGCGCGGATGCGTCGGATCAGGCCGAGCCCGGCCATGCCGCTGCCCTGGAAGGTCAGATCGCAGATCACCACCGGCGGCCGCAGCCGGTGGAAGATCCGGTAGCCGCCGACCACCGTGGTCGCCTCCGCGATGGTCTCGACCCCGGAATCCTCGAGGACCCGTCGACAGCCCTGGAGAACGATCGGGTGATCGTCGATCACGAGGACCGGCAAGCGTGTCGCGGCGGCGTCGATCTGGGAGGCGATGGCGTTCATGCGCTCGGCGCGTTGTTGTTCTCGTCGACCCGCTCGGGCGGAACGGGGATCATGATCCGGACGATTGCTCCGGGGCCGTCATTGTCAAGGCCGAAGGTACCATCCAACGCCTCGACACGCTCGCGCATCCCCGAAAGACCGAGCCCGGTGCGGTGTTCGGCCGGGATCCCGCTGCCGTCGTCGCGGATCGTGACGCGCAGCTGGCCCTCGACCTCGGTGGCTTCGGCCTCGACCCGGGTGGCGCCACCGTGGCGGACCGCGTTGGTCGCGCTCTCCTGCACGCAGCGGAACACCGTGAGATCCACGAGGTCGCCGTAGCCGCGGGCTAGGCCGTCGAACGTCCCCACGAAGGTCGTGCCCGGATGCCGCTGGCCGAAGCCGCGCAGCAGCAGGTCGAGACAGGTGGCCAGCGGCGCCTGCCCGAGCCCGTGCGGGCGCAGGCGGTTCAGCAATTCCCGGTTGACGGTCTGGACCTGCCCGACGATGGCGCTGATTTCGGCCGCCCGGGCGGCGAGTTTCTCGCGATCGGGCTCGGCGGGCCCGGAGGCGATCCGGGCGATCGAGGCCGCGTTGGCCTCCAGGGCGAACAGGCAGGGGCCGAACTCGTCGTGCAGCTCGAGCGCGGTGCGGCGGCGCTCGTCGTCTTGGGCGGTGAGCAATTGGCGGTTGAGGCGCCCGTTGGCGGCGCGGACCTCGCTCAGGGCCTCGGCGACCTTGTTGAACCGCGCGGCGATCACCGCCAGCTCGCGGGCGCCCGGGGTCTCAAGGCGCGCGGTGTAATCGTGATGTTCCAGCTGGGTCAGGCCGTCGCCGAGCCCCTGCAGCGGCGCCAGGATTCGGCCGAGCGCCAGGTAGAGCGCGATCAGCATCGCCGCGTTGATCGCCAGGGTGGTCATCGAGAGCGCCCTCGCATAGCCCCAGATCTCGTCGATCTCGTCCATCGGCTGGGTGGTGATCTGCGCGGTGCCCAGCCTCTGGCCGTTGACGACGATCGGCAGCGTATGGCGCTCGATCGGCGGCATGATCAGCTCGGCGAACCAGCGGGGTGCCTCGCGCTCGGACCGGTGCGGCGACATCGGGCTGCCGACCTGATCGCCATCCGCGTCGAGCACCGCGACGCGGACGTGGCGCAGGGTCTTGAAGCGCAGGTCCAGCGTCTGCAGCAGCGTGTCGGGCGAGGCCGCGTCGGACAGGCGGATCGTGTCGGCGACCAGGGACTCGACGGTGGCCAGCGAGGCACGGGTCTCCACGCGCACCGCATTGCGGGCGTTCAGCACGATCACCCCGCAGGAGATCAGCGCCGCCAAGGCATCGATGAACAGCACCACGGCGACGAGGCGCGCGCGGGTCGACCAATCGGCCCAGGGCCGGAAGCCGGCCCGTCGACTTGCAGGCGCGGCGTCAGGCGTCGAAATCACGGTTGCTCTTGTATCCACCGGCAGACGCATAACGAGCGCTCCGTCGAAGTCCATGCCGCCCCATCCCGCCCGGCATCGGGAAGGCCGATCCGCCACCCCTTCCCGGTCGCGCCAGCAGGGCGGAACCGAATACGGATTCTTAAGCGGCTTCGCTTTATCTTGTGGATAGCCGAGCCTCGACTGGCCGGGCCTGCAATGGGCGGCGACATCTTTGCGCCGTATTGCGGTTTCTCTATCGACGGCAGAGTCGATCCATCTCCAGCGTGATGGAGAGCGGCGGCCGGTCATGGGGGGCCCGGTCGCGCGTGTCGTGCACCGTGTCAGAGACCCCGGATCATGAACGATCTCGCCCTGGACCCGTCCGACAGAAGACCGCATCGGTCGCCGGAGCCACGTCCCGGCCGCAAGCCCGGCTTGAAGCTCGTCCTCGCCGGGCTCATCGGCGCAAGTGCGATTGCAGGCTTCGGCGTCGCCGCCTCGAACCTGATGGCCGGACTGGCCGCCCCCACGCCGATCAAGCGCGCACCGATGAGCCGGGCCGCCGACTGGCCCGAGTTGAAGGACGGCCTGCCAGCCGTCGCCGGGATCGCCCCCGCGGCGCCCATCGCCTCGAAGCCCGCGGAACCGGAGAAGCCGGCCCTGCGCATGGTGGCGTTGCCGGAGGCATTGGCGCCCGCACTATCGCCCGCCCCCGCCAGCCCGGTCGTCCCGGCGCCCGCCAAGATCACGCCCTCTGCCGCGCCCGTCGCCGCAGCGACGCCGGCCCGGAGCGTGGCCATGCCCGAGGTGCCGACCAAGCGCATTCCCACTCCGACCCCGGTGACGCCGATCGCCACCCGTCAGGTGGTCGTGCCGCTGCCGCCGACCCGGACCGCGGCGCTCCAGCCTCCGCGCGCTTCCGAGACCGTCAAGGCGCGCGACGTCGCCGTGCCCCCGGTTGCCCCCGCGGCCAAGCCGGTTGCCGCGACTCCGGCCGCAGCCCCGCCGGAGAAACCCGCCCGCAAGGCGGTCGCGGCGCACAAGCCGCCCGCCGCCGCAAAGGCCGCGGACGCTGCCAAGCCCAGTGTGAAACCCGGCGCTGCACCCGCGACGGTCGCGCAGGCCGATACAGCGGACGAGGAGACCGAGGTGCTCGGCATCAAGCTGCCGTCGCTGGCGCCCGCCGGCCGGAAGCTGCGGGAAAGCGTCGACGCGCTCGGCGACGCGGTCAAGAAAGTTTTCTGAGACCATCGACAGCGGGGGCGTCGATGCCCCCGCAAGTCGATCCAAACAGGGTCAGCTGCGGCCGGTATTCCGGCCCGGCTTGGACTCGGACCGGGGACCGGACCGCTCGGCGTGGCGCTGATGCTTGCCGGCCCGTGGGCTGGCGAACCCCTTCGGGCCGCCCGGCGCGCTCTTGCGCTCGGCCGGGGCTGCGTCCCCCGCCAGCGCCTCGACCTGGATCTCCGGCGAGCCGTTGCGGGCGAAGGCCTCGGCGAAGCGCGCGGCGGCGTTGCCGCGGATCTCGAACTTGGTCTCTCGGTCGAAGATCCGGATCGCTCCGATCTCCTGGCGGCCGATGCCGCCCCGGCGGGTGAGCATCGGCAGCAGGCGGCGCGGATCGGCATTGTCGCGCCGGCCGAGGTTGAGCCGGAACCACACGGCCGGCCCAAGGGCGGCGATCTGCTCGGGATTCATCGGATCGTAGGGCGGGCGCTCGTTGGTGCCGCGGGGCGCACGGCCCTCGCCCGGATCGCTGACCTCTTCCGGGGCCGGCAGGCGGGTGCGGTAGACCCGGGCCAGCAGGGCGGCGAGCTCTTCCGGGGTCTTGCTGGCGAGAAGGGTCCCGGCGAGCGCGACATCCTCCTCGGCCGGCGGCTCGGAGAAGAGCGGGTCGGAGAGCATGCGCTCGCCGTCGAGCTTCCGGATGTCGTCGGCCGAGGGCGGGCCGGACCAATCCGGGCTGACCTTGGCGATGGCGAACATCTGCTCGGCGCGGCGGCGCCGGGAATTCGGGATCAGGAGCACCGAGGTGCCCTTGCGGCCGGCGCGGCCGGTGCGCCCACTACGGTGCTGGAGCACCTCGGCATCGTGCGGCAGGTCGGCGTGGATCACGAGGCTGAGCGAGGGCAGGTCGATGCCGCGGGCGGCGACGTCCGTGGCGACGCAGACCCGGGCCCGGCCGTCCCGGAGCGCCTGGAGGGCGGCGTTGCGCTCGCCCTGGCCGAGCTCGCCCGAGAGCGCCACCACCGAGAAGCCGCGCTCGGTGAGGCTCGCCTGGAGATGGCGAACCGCGTTGCGGGTGTTGCAGAAGACGATCGCGGTCGGGGCGTCGGCCTCGCGCAGGAGGTTGAGCACCACGTGCTCGGTCTCCCGGGGCATGATCCGCACCGCCCGATAGGCGATGTCGGCGTGACCCTTGCTCTCGCCCTTGATCGCCAGCCGCAGGGCGTTGCGCTGGTAGCGCTCGGCCAGGGCCTCGATCGCCTTGGGCAGGGTCGCGGAGAACAGGTAAGTTGCCCGCTCCGGCGGGGTGGCCGAGAGGATGAACTCGATGTCTTCGCGGAAGCCGAGATCGAGCATCTCGTCGGCCTCGTCGAGGACGACGGCCCGCAGGTTGGTCGGATCGAGGTTGCGGCGCTCGAGATGGTCGCGCAGGCGGCCGGGGGTGCCGACCACGATATGGGTGCCGTCGGCCATCATCCGGGCCTCGCGGCGGGGATCCATGCCGCCGACGCAGGCGGTGACCCGCCCGCCGGCCGGAGCATAGAGCCACAGCAATTCGCGCTGGACCTGGAGGGCCAGCTCGCGGGTCGGAGCGATCACCAGTGCGAGCGGCGCACCGGGGGGCGGCAGCATCTCGGCCTCGCCGGCCTCTGGGCCGATGAGCATGTTGGCCATGGCCAGGCCGTAGGCCACGGTCTTGCCGGAGCCGGTCTGGGCGGAGACAAGGAGGTCGCGGGCGCCGGCAGCCGCCTCCAGCACCGCGGCCTGGACCGGGGTGGGATCGGCGTAGCCGCGCTCGGACAGGGCCCGCGCGAGGGGGGCGGGCAGGGTCGGGAAGGGCAAGTGACGGAAACTCTCAACGGCCGCGCCGCGCCCGGCAGCGCGCCATCGCGCGGCGGAGGAATCAGGCACCGGACTTTATTCGGGTTCCTAGATGGTAGCGCCAACCGGGCCCGCTGACCACTCCCGCCACGGCATGGGCCGGTTGCGCGGACTGAGTCCGGCGGGCGAGCGGTCGCCGTCCACGTCAAAATGCCGGTCGCGCTCCGCCCACCCTGGCCGTGCCGTTCGTCTGACCTAAGACACGGCCTGACTGTGCGCATTGCCGCATCAAGGCGATCCGAGCGGAGACGACCAAGACCATGACGGGAGCCCTGCGGCTGGCGGTGGCGTGGGCGACGGTTCTCGCCTTCGCGTGGTTCGGAAAGGGCTGGCTCGGCGATTTGGCGCAGCCCTGGTTCGCGGGCGGGCTGTTCGCCTGGCTTCTGGCCGTGATCGTCTGGTCAGCCTTCGGGGTTGTGCACGAGGCGGAGGACCTGGCGCACCGGCTGGGCGAACCGCTCGGCACCCTGGTCCTCACCCTGTCGATCGTGATCATCGAGGTGGCGCTGATCTCCGCCGTGATGCTCTCGGCCAAGGAGGCGCCGACGCTGGGCCGCGACACGATGTTCGCGGTGCTGATGATCGTCCTGAACGGCGTGGTCGGCCTCGGGCTGCTGATGGGCGGCCTGCGCCACCACCAGCAGAGCTACAACCTGCAGGGGGCCTCGGCCTTCCTGTCGGTGATCATTCCGCTGACCACCATCGCGCTGATCATCCCGAACTTCACCAGCTCCACCGCCGACGGCACGCTGACCACCCTTCAGGCGGTGGCCTTTTCGGTCTTCACCCTGGCGCTCTACGGCGTGTTCCTGCTGATCCAGACTAGCCGGCACAGCGATTTCTTCCAAGATGCCGATGAGGCAGCGGAAGCGGAGGCCGCCGCGGGGGCGCGCTCAGCCGGCGCCATCGGCAAGCACGTGGTCCTGCTGCTCGCCAACGTCGTGCCGATCGTCCTGCTGGCCAAGAGCCTCGCGGTGATCCTCGATCACGGCATCGCGGCCCTCGGCGCGCCCTCGGCGCTCGGCGGCGTGCTGATCGCCGCAATCGTGTTCACCCCGGAGGCGATCTCGGCCCTGCGGGCCATCGCCCGCAACGAGCTGCAGCGGGCGATCAACCTGTGCCTGGGCGCGGCGACCTCGACGGTGGGCCTCACCGTGCCGGCGATCCTCACGATCGGCCTGCTCACCGGGCAGACCGTGGTGCTCGGCCTCAAGCCCACCGAGATGACGCTGCTCGCGGTGACGCTGATCCTCAGCACCCAGACCTTCTCGGGCCTGCGCACCACGGTGCTGGAGGGCGCAGTGCACCTCGTGGTGTTCTTCGTCTACCTCGTGCTGATCTTCAGCCCCTGATCAGCTGCCGAACCGCTCGGTGCGGATCACCCCTGCCGGGACGCCCGCTGCCAGGATCAGGTCCGAGGCTGCCCCGACGAAGCGGTTCGAGCCGCAGAGAAAGACCTTTTCCGGGCGTCCGACCCGCGCCAGGGCACCGGTCACCAGGGCGGCGTCGATCCGCCGGCCGCCGGCATCCCGGGTGGTGGTGAGGTGCAGGGAGAAGCCAGTGCCGTCGTTGGCGAGGCGCTCCAGCTCGGGGAGCGCGATCGCCTCCTCGCGGGTGCGGGCGGAGTAGATCAGGGCCGCCGGGATCTGCGGCGCGACCAGAGCGCGCCTGCGCAGCATCGCCAGCAGCGGCACCACGCCGGAACCGCCGGCCCCCAGCAGCAGCGGGCCGCCATCGGGACCGTCCCAGGAGAAGGATCCGCCGATTGGCCCGCGCAGCTCGATCCGATCGCCGACCTCGGCGGCCTGCGAGAACCAGCCCGAGACCTCGCCGTCGGGCAGCGCCTCGACCATCAGCTCCAGGGTGCCGCTGCCGTCGGGCGCCGAGGCGATCGAGTAGCTGCGCTGGGCCTGGTAGCCGTCCTCGGCGGTCAGCCGGACGTCAACGTGCTGGCCGGCACGGTAGGCCTGGGCGAGCTCGGAGCGCAGCCGAAAGCTCTTCACCTGCGGGGTGACGGGCGCGATCGCGGTGATCTCGGCCTGGTGCCAGCGGAAGACGATCGGCTCAGTCACCGGTGTAGCGCTGCTCACGCCAGGGATCCCCGTACATGTGGTAGCCGCGCAGCTCCCAGAAGCCGGCGGTGTCGGTCTGGGTGAAGCGAAGGCCCTTCACCCATTTGGCGCTCTTCCAGAAGTAGAGGTGCGGCACGAGGAGCCGCGCCGGGCCGCCGTGATCCGGGTGGATCGGCTGGCCGGCATAGCGGGTCGCCACCATAGCCCGGCCGTTCACGAGGTCGGCCACCGGCACGTTGGTGGTGTAGTCATCGAAGGATTCCGCCAGCAGGAAGGCGGTCGGGGCTGCGATGCCGGCATCGGCCAGCAGGTCGTCGAAACTCACGCCCTCCCAGGCGGTGTCGAATTTCGACCACTTGGTGACGCAGTGGATGTCCCCCTGCCAGGTCGTCCGCGGCAGCGCCTCGAATTCCGCCCAGTTCCACGTCTTGATCGGCCGCGAGCCCTCGCGCAGCGTGAACCGCCAGGTGGCGAGATCCACGGTCGGGTTGGGGCCGATCTGCAGGATCGGGAAATCCTCGGTGAGATATTGGCCGGGCGGGATCCGCGCACCCGCCTCGGGCGCCTGCCTGCGCCCGACGAAGCCTCGTGTCACCATGCCGGCCCCCACTCTCGGTTGCTGTTCTGACGCGCCGGCCCCGGGTTTGGTGCGTCGGAACACCCCACGTCAAGTCGGGATCTGCGGCCGAACAAACGCCCCAAAGCTGAGATGTGGTAGTCAGCCTATGTCCGACCGAATCGCACCCAACAGGGGGAATGTCATGAAGTACCTTCTCGCGACGAGCCTAGTCGTCGGGAGCCTCGCCACCCTCGCGCCGGCCGCCCAGGCCCGTGACGGGATCGGCGCTGGCGGCGCGGCTGCCCTCGGCGTGCTCGGCGGCCTCGCGGTCGGCGGCGCCATCGCGTCGTCGGCCAACAACGGGTACTACCCGGGTCGCCCGGTCTACCGCGCCCCGCCGCCGGTCTACGTGGAAGAGGATTACGGCCCGGTCTGCCACTTCGAGCGCCGCCGCACCATCGATCCCTACGGCGACGTCTACATCCGACGCGTGCGCGTCTGCGAATAAGCGGCTTCTGGGGTCGCCGCGGCCAGCGCCGGCTTCAGGCGCTCGGCACAGGCGATCCCCCCAAGCACGAGAGCCAGGGCGACGGCCTGAACCGCCCCGAACGGCTCGCCGACCAGCAGGACGGCGAGGATCGCGCCGAAGATCGGCACGAGGTTGACGAACAGGCCCGCCCGGTTCGGGCCGATCAGTTCGACCCCCCGCATGAAGAACAACTGCGCCAGAAGCGACGGCCCCAGGCTTACGAAGGCGACCATCGCCCAGCCCTCCAGCCCCGGCCAGACCGCGTGCCCGGTGGCCCATTCGACGGCGAGCGGCGGCAGCGAGGTCACGAAGGCGGCGATCGCCATGGCGGCGAAGAAGGCCAAAGCCGAGACTTTCGGGCGCGTCGGCAGGAAGATCGTGTAGCCCGCGTAGAGCAGGCAGGCCCCGAACACGAGCACGTCGCCGCGGTTGAAGTCGAGGCGGGTCAGGACCGTCCAGTCGCCGTGGGTCGCCGCGATCCCGGCGCCGATCAGGGTCAGGACCACGCCGAGCAATTGCCCGAGGGTCACCGGCACCCGGTAGGCCAGCCGGTTCAGCACGATCACCAGGACGGGGATCGCGCCCTGGAACAGGGCCAGGTTGACGGCGCCGGTATGGACGCCGGCCGCGTAGAACAGGCAGTTGAAGGCTGTGTAGCCGAGGCCGCCCATCAGCAGGATGCGCAGCCAGTGCGGGCGGAGGAGCGGCCATTCCGCGGCGAGCCGGCGGGCCGCGAACGGTGCCAGCACCGTGCAGGCCACCGCCCAGCGCAGGGTCGTGATGACCTGGGGGGAGACATGGCCCGGCGCCCAGCGGCTGCTGACCGCGTTCCCGGCCCAGAGCAGGGAAGTAAGTGTGAGAAGCAGATAGGCCGGCGCGACCGAGGAGACCCAGGTCGCGCGCGCGGACGTCAACGGCGGCGGAACTGGCCGCCCCGGACCTGGGGCCGCGGGCCTGCGGAGCGCTCGTCCTTGTGCCGGAACACGAGGCGGCCCTTCTCCAGATCGTAGGGCGACATCTCAACCGTGACCCGGTCACCCGCCAGCGTCTTGATGCGGTTCTTCTTCATCTTGCCGGCCGTGTAGGCCACGATCTCGTGGCCCTGGTCGAGCTGCACGCGGTAGCGCGCGTCCGGCAGGATCTCAATCACGAGACCGTCGAACTGCATCAATTCTTCTTTCGCCATGCACCTTCTCCAGTCGGACCGTCCGGCAGCAGGCGTTCCGGCAAAACTTCTACGGCTGTCATCAAGCTCGGGAAACGCCGCAGGGCGCGGATCCGATCCGACGGACGGTCCGCGCCTGCTGAGCGACGCCGCCCGCATGTAGTCGTCACACGATCCCGCTGCAAGTCATGCTCTCATCCGTGCCCTGAGTCGTGGACATGATTCGTCGGTGTTCAAGGTCCCGGAACGTCGTTGCCGGCGTAATCGAGGCGTCCCTCCGGGGTCCGGCGCCAGATCCGCAGGGCGACGGTGCCGCCTGTGCGGTCGCCGCGGGAGTCGAACCCCACCGGACCGAGAATCGTGCGCAGCGGCGGGGCGCTGCGCAGGGCGTCGGCGAGCTTGCGACCCTCCGGGACCCGGCCGGCCTTCGGATCGGCCGCGCGGGCGCGCTCCAAAGCCTGGGCGAGCAGCTCGACCGCCGCGTAGCCCGACGCCGCCACGCTTTCGGCCTCGGGCCCGCGCGCCGGTGGCTTGCCCTTGGGGTCGGGCAGGCGCGGCGGATCGGGCGGCAGGGTCATCACGGTCCCCTCCCCGGCCGGCCCGACCGCAGCCGCGAAGGCGGGGTCGAGGATCCCGTCGCTGGCGACCAGCGTGGCGCCGAGATTGGCCTCACGCAGGGCACGGAGCAGGGTCGCCGCCTCCGGCGCGAGGCCGCCGAAATACACCGCCTCGACCCGGGCCGCCTTCAGACGGCCGACGAGATCGGCGAGGTCGCGGGTCCCGCGCGGAAAGCCGTCGAACAGCACCTCCGGGGCGCCGGCCTCCTTCAGGCGCGCCGACACCGCTTCGGCGAGCCCGCGTCCGAAGGTCGAGCGGTCGTTGAGGATCGCGATGCGCCGTCCGGCAAACGCCTTGGCGAGATAGGCTCCCGCCGCCCGGCCTTGCTGCGCATCGCTCGGCGCCAACCGGAACAGGTTCCACGCGCCGCGGCCGGTCAGCGGCGTGTAGGTCGCCCCCGGCGTGACCAGCAGGGCCCCCGCCTCCTCGTAGACTGGCGTCGCGGCGGCGACCGCGATGGATTCGAACGGCCCGATGACGAGCCGCACGCCGTCGGCGGCAAACTTCTTCGCGGTCGCGACCGCCTGCCGGGCGTCGCCGGCATCGTCGGCCGGCACGAGGGCGAATCTTGGCCGCCCGCCCGCGGCGCGGTTGATGTCGGCCACCGCCTGTTCGGCGCCCTGCCGCAGCCCCAGCCCGAAGGCGGCATCCGGCCCCGAGAGCGGCGCCGACAGGCCGATCCGCACCGGCGCCTGAGCGGCGGCCGGCGCCGTCATCAGGAGGCCGGCGAGGATCGGGGCGAGAGCGTGCTTCATCGATCCACGTTAAAGTCGGGCGGCCGCCGCGGGAAGCACTCATCGGGCTCGGTCCGGACGCCCCGCGGTTTCAGAACCCGTTCATCGTTGAACGGATCGGGATGCTGCCGCGCGTAAGAGCGCTGGCGGGCAGGCGCGATGTGGGAAATAAGGGCGTCGGCCGGCCCGCGACTTTGGATAGAACCGCCCGCACGCGCCGCATCGAAGCCCCTCTGGGACGATTGACGATCATGACCTCGCTGTTCGCCGGCATCCAGGACGCGCCGCTCGACCCGATCATGCGCCTGTTCGAGGCCTTCAACGCTGATACGAGCACCAAAAAGCTCAACCTCGTGGTCGGGGTCTACACGGATGCCGACGGCAAGGTGCCGCGCCTGCGCGCCGTCCAGACCGCCGAGAAGCGCTGGATCGAGAAGGGCCTGCCGAAGACCTACCGGCCGATCGAGGGCACCAAGCCGTTCCGCGACGCGGTCCAGGCCCTGCTGTTCGGCGAGGGCGCCCCGATCCTGAAGCAGAACCGCACCGCGACGCTCCAGAGCATCGGCGGCACCGGTGCCCTCAAGACCGGCGCGGACGTGCTCGCCCGGCTCAATCCCGGTGCCACCGTGGCGGTGAGCAACCCGAGCTGGGAGAACCACAAGGCGCTGTTCACCCAGGCCGGCTTCACGGTCGTCGATTACCCGTATTTCTCGGCCGAGACCGGGGGCGTCGACTACCCGGCGATGCGCGCCTACCTCCAGGATCTGCCGAAGGGCTCGATCGTGGTGCTGCACGCCTGCTGCCACAACCCGACCGGTGCCGACCTGACGCCCGACGAGTGGAGCGACCTCGCGCCCCTGCTGGCCGAGCGCGGCCTGATCCCGTTCCTCGACATCGCCTACCAAGGCTTCGGCGACGGCCTCGACGCGGATGCCGCGCCGGTGCGGCTGTTCGCCGAATCCGGCCAGGAATTCTTCGTCGCCTCGTCGTTCTCGAAGTCGTTCTCGCTCTACGGCGAGCGCGTCGGCGCCCTGACGATCGTGGCCGAAAACCCGGCCATGAAGACCAAGGTCGAGGCCCTAGCCAAGCGGCTGGTGCGGGCGAGCTACTCGAACCCGGTGACTCACGGCGCGGCCATCGTCGAGATGGTGCTGACCGATCCGGAGCTGCGCGCCGATTGGGAGCGGGAGCTCGCCGAGATGCGCGAGCGGATCCGCTCGATGCGGGTGCGCATGGCCGACAGCCTGCAGCAGCGCCATCCCGAGCGCGGCTTCGACGCGATCAAGGCGCAGAAGGGCATGTTCTCCTACACCGGGCTCAGCCCCGAGGAGGCCACGCGCCTGCGCGAGGAGCACGAGGTCTACGCCCTGGAGACCGGCCGGATCTGCGTGGCGGCGGTCAACACCCACAACATCGACCACGTGGTCGATGCCATCGACGCCGTCGTGAAGGGCTGACCCGGTGGCGGCCCTCAAGCGCGTCTGCCGGTTCAATCTCTGGATCAACCCGGTCTTCGATGCGCGACTGAGGGCCGAGCCCGACATCGACCTGCAGGTCGGCGACCTGCAGGGCCCGGCGGAGACGCTCGAGGCCCTGCTGGCGCAGGCGCATGTCTTCCACGTCTCGCCGGCAAGGGACGAGCTGCCCCGCCGCTGGCACGTGACGGATGAATTGCTGGCCGGCTGCCCGAACCTGCTCGCAGTGTCCTCGGGCGGGGCGGGCTTCGACACGGTGGACGCGGCTGCCTGCACGCGCGCCGGCGTCGCGGTGGTCAACCAGGTCGGCGGCAATGCCCGCTCGGTGGCGGAGCTGGCCATCGGCCTGATGCTCGCGATCTCCCGCAAGATCTGCGTCTCGGACCGGCTGCTGCGGACGGAACGGGGCTTCTCGCGGGAATCGCTGATGGGCCACGAGATCGGCGGCGCGACCCTGGGGCTCGTCGGCATCGGCCATACCGGCCGGGAGGTCGCCAAGCTCGCCCAGGGCTTCGACATGCAGGTCCTGGCCTACGACCCGCTGCTCTCCCCGGACGAGATCCGGGCGCGCGGCGCCGAGCCGGTGAACCGGGCGCGGCTCCTGGCGGAATCCGACATCGTGTCCCTGCACTGCCCGCTCGACGACACGACCCGGGGCAGCTTCGACGCCGAAGCCTTCGCGGCCATGAAGCCCGGGGCCCTGTTCATCACCACGGCGCGCGGCGGCATCCACGACGAGGCCGCGCTCGCCGAGGCTCTGGTCTCCGGCCATCTCGCCGGGGCCGGGTTGGATGTCTGGGCGCCC
The DNA here is from genome assembly GCF_001262595.1 of Methylobacterium sp. ARG-1. Classification (NCBI taxonomy): domain Bacteria; kingdom Pseudomonadati; phylum Pseudomonadota; class Alphaproteobacteria; order Hyphomicrobiales; family Methylobacteriaceae; genus Methylobacterium; species Methylobacterium sp. ARG-1. The sequence continues at coordinate 75,442 of NZ_LHCD01000012.1, read as the reverse complement.
GAACCGCCGCCTCTGGACTCGCCTTTGCTCCGGCTCGACACCGTGGTGGCGACCTACCACACCGCCGGCGTCACCCACGAGGCGCGCCGCAACGTGGCCTCTTGGGGCGCCGAGCAGATCATCGGCCTCCTGCGGGGCGAGATTCCGCCGCGGCTGGTCAATCCGGAGGTCTGGCCGGCGGTGCTGGAGCGCCGGGCGCGGCTGCTCGGCACCCCGTAGCAAAGCCGGACTCGCGCGCAGCGGCCTTCCGCTTTGTTGCTCAGCAGCAACAGAGCGGTGACGGCGTGCAGCAGCTTTGAGTCGTTGTAAGCTGTTCGCCTACTAGATCGAAGTCATTCCAAGTTTTCGATACCCGGCATCTCAGCCGGCAAGCTTGACCGCACGGGCCCCGCTCGACCATCTCGGCGGCCTGGCAGTGTCTTGGCTTGCGAACGTGTCGACAGAACTTACTCGATTTGAACTGAACACACCGTATTGGATAACAAAGCTCGCCGCTTTCGCTATCATGATCGGAAGTTCCGTTCTATTGGGCGCGCAAGAAGCCTGGGCGGAACCTGCCGTCGACGCGAATCATGAGGTCCAGCTCGAGGAACTCTCGGTCACCGGCCAAGGCGGCCCCGCCCGGGCTCCGGAAGGCTACGCGCCTGCGACCACGATCAGCGCCACCCGCACCGACACGCCCCTGCGCGATGTCCCGCAGACAATCGTGCCGGTGACCCGGCAGGTGCTGGAGGACGCCGCCGCGACGCGGATCGACACCGCCCTCGATCTGGCCGGCGTCGGCCGCTCCAACAATTTCGGCGGCCTCGGCCTGAGCGAAGTCACGATCCGCGGCTTCTCCGTATTCGAATATTACCGCAACGGCTTCCCGATCAATCGCGGCTACCCGAACACGCCCGATATCGTGGCGATCGAGCGGATCGAGGTGCTCAAGGGGCCGTCGGCCTTCCTGTACGGCCGCGGCGATCCCGGCGGCACCTTCAACATCGTGACCAAGCAGCCCCTGGCCGAGCGCTCGCTGGCAATCGGCACACAGTACGGCGGCTACGGCGCCAAGCGCAGCACCTTCGATGCCACCGGGGCGCTCGACGAGAACGGCCAGGTGCTCGCCCGCATCACCGGCGCGGTAGAGGACAACGGCAGCTTCCGCGACTACGTGAGCGGCGACCGCTACCACGTCGCCCCCGTCATCGCGTGGAAGCCCAGCGCGGATACGACGATCACGCTGGAGGGGGCGTTCGTCAGCACCGGCACGACCTTCGACCGCGGTATCGTCCCCCTGCAGGGCCGGCTGCGCAACGTGCCGCGCTCCCGCTTCCTCGGGGAGCCCGGCCTGCCGCCGAGTGTGGTCCAGGACGCCCTTGGCCAGTTGCGGATCGAGCACCGGTTTGACCAGGACTGGGTCCTGACGGCCGGCGGTCAAGTGCTGGGCGGGAGCCTGAAGAGCTGGGGCGTCGGCGCTGCGGCCAACGGCTTCCTGCCGGACGGCCGCACCCTGCGCCGGAACCTGGAATGGCGCGACCTCAACTGGTCCGACACCGATCTGCAGGTCAACCTGGCCGGCAAGTTCGATACCGGCTTCCTGCACCACACGCTGCTGCTCGGCCTCGAATACGACCGCTACCGCTACCGGGAACGCTTCGACCGCTCGAACGCCGCCACCTATCCCTTCCTGCTCGACCTGCTGGCGCCCCGCTACGGCCAGGCCCTGCCGCGCAGCCTGCCGACCATAACCAATTTCCTGCAGCACACCGAGAGCTTCGCGGGCTACGTCCAGGACCAGATCGACATCACGCCGCAGTTGCATGCCCTGGTCGGGGTCCGGGTCGAGGATGTCGGCCAGGATTCGACGTCCTACATCACAAACCGCACCACGAACCTGCGGGGCACCGAGGCGCTGCCGCGTTTCGGCCTCGTCTACGACCTGTCCGACGCGGTCTCGGTCTACGGAAACTACGCGCGCTCGTTCAAGCCCAGCACCGCCGTGGACCGGCGCGGCCAGCCCCTCGCATTCGAGGGGGGCGAGGGCTACGAGGCGGGCGTGAAGGTCGGGCTGCTCGACGGGCGGCTCAACGCCACCGCGGCCGTGTTCGACATCCGCCGCACCAATGTCCCGACCACGGATCCGGTCGATTCCGCCTTCAGCGTCGCCGCCGGCGTGGTGCAGAGCCGCGGGTTCGACCTGACCGTGGCGGGCGAAGTGGCACCCGGCCTGCGCGCGATCGGGACCTACACCCATGTCGACGCGGCGGTGGCGCGGGACAATTCGATTCCGGTCGGAACCCGGCTCGCCAACATCCCGGCCAACAGCTTCGCCATGCAGGCGGTCTACGAGATCCAGGGCGGCGACCTGAGGGGGCTCGGCTTCGGGGGCGGGCTCAACGTCGTCGGCAAGCGCGCCGCCGGAACGGCCCTGTCGACCTTCACGATGCCCGCCTACACGGTGGTCAACCTGATCTCGTATTATCAGATCACGCCGGACGTCCGGGTCTACCTCAACGTCGACAACCTGCTCGACGAGACCTACTACGACCGCGCCTTCCAGAACCGCTACGCCACACCGGGTCAGCCGCGCACCATCATGGGCGGCGTCGCGGCACGGTTCTGAGAGCTGCCGGCCCTACACCGATGCCGCCCGCATCCAGCCGAGGCCGGCCTCGGTGCCGGCGGCCGGGTGGTACTCGCAGCCGATGAAGCCGGCATAGCCCACCGCCTCCAGGGCCTCGAAAATGGGGTCGAACGCGATGGTGCCAGTGCCGGGCTCGTGACGGCCCGGATTGTCGGCGATCTGGACATGGGCGATCAGCGGCGCGTGCGCCCGGATCAGCGCGGCCGGGTCGTGGCCGAGGCAGACGCAGTGATAGGCGTCGAACAGCAGCTTGACGTTGTCCCGGCCGATCGCCCGGATCGCCTCCACAGCCTTGAGCGGGTCGTCGATCACGTAATCGGCGATGGAGCCCGGGCCGATCGGCTCGACGATTACCGTCATGCCCCGGGCCTTGGCGGCGTCGGCCGCGAAGGCGAGGTTGTCGAGATAGGTCTCCCACAGCCGCGTGGGCTCGGCCCCGGCTGGCCGGACGCCGGCCATCGGGTGGACCATCCGGCAGCCGAGCTGCTCCACATAGTCCAGGGTCGGCGCGATAGTGGAGCGGTAATAGGCGACCTTGTCCGGCAGGGCGGCGAAGCCCTTCTCACCCTTGGAGGCGTCGCCTGCCGGAAAGCCGGTCTGGACCAGGGGCACGCCGGCCCGCTCGAGCCAGCCCGCAACCTCCGCGGCCGGTGTCGCGAACAGGTTCGGATGCTCCACGGCCCGGAACCCGGCCTTGGCCGCGGCCGCGAACCGTTCGGACAAGGGCAGTTCCGTGAACAGGAAGCCGCAATGGCCGCTCAGGCGGTCGGAGAAGGCACCGAGCTTCATGGATCAGGCCCTCTCAACCGTCTCGATCATGGCGCGCATCCGGTCCACCGCCGCGTGCGGCGCGGTCAGGACCGGAATAGCGACGGCGGCGCGCACGGCCTCGGCCGCCCGGGAGGTCGAGAAATGCGCCAGCATGATCGCGTCGCAATCGGAGAGTTCCGGTGCCCGCTCGGCGATGAGCCGATTGTGCGTCTCGGCGTCGCCGGCGCGCAGGCGCGCCATGGCGTCGTCCACCAGGATCGTGCGCAGGGTCGCGGATCGGCCAGACTGGCCGACGAAGTCCTCGAACTCATCGGTCATGGTTCCGATCGAGGGGCCGAAGGTCGCCAGCATGCCGATGCGCTGGCCTTGCGCGATGGCCGCGCGGAACATCGCCTCGTTGGGCTTGAGCACCGGCACCGGCACGGTCTCGCTCAGCCGGTCGATGGCCGGCCCGAAGGCCGAGCAGGTGATCAGGATGCCGTCGGCGCCCATGTCGTGGCCGTAGCGCCCGAACCGGACGAACCGGTCGACCATGCCCGTGGAAATCTCGCCGGGCTCCTTGGCCCGGTCGAGGGACAGGCCGTCATCCAGCAGGTTGACCGTCTCGGCCTCGGGCCAGCGCTCGGCGAAGGCCGCCTGGATCGGGGCCATCGCGACCGGCGTCGCGTGCAGGAGGACGATGCGGGGGGCCATGCTGTCTCCCGGGATGTGGCGCGGTTGGGCGTCCGGTCGCCGTTCAGCGTCTTGTAAGCGATTTCAAAACGGTGGCAAGATATCGCCGATCCGCATCAGGCGCCGTTGGGCTTGCGCGGCGGCGCCGTGCTGGCGCGCAGGATCAGCTCGGCGTCGATCTGGGTGAGACGCACCACCGGGCGGCCCTGCATCCGGGCGATGAGGTGGTCGCCGGCGGCGTGGCCGATCTCGGCGGAGTGGATGCGGATCGTGGTCAGCGGCGGGTCGAGGAAGGGCGCGAAGTCGGAATCGTTGTGGCCGATCACCGAGAGGTCGCCGGGCACGTCGAGCCCCCGGGCCCGGGCCTCAATCATGGCGCCGAAGGCGATCTGGTCGGTGCCGCAGATGATCGCGGTGGGCGGCGGGCCGCCGGCCAGCATCTGGCGGAAGCCGTCGCGGCCGCCGCCGATGCCGTAGGAGATCTCGATATCGTGCTCTGGGGCGAGGCGCAGGCCGCGGGCCGCCAGCGCCTGGGCGATGCCGGTGACGCGGGCGCCGCCGCGGTCGTTGTCCTTGCGCAGGCCGGAGATCACGCCGATCCGCCTGTGGCCGAGATCCGCGAGGTAGTTCGCCGCCCGGGCCGCGGAGGCGGCGTTGTCGAAGCCGACGCACGGCCGCTCCCGCGACAGGCTGAAGGTCTGCACCATCGGGATGCCGTGCCGGGCGATGCGGGCATGGAGATCCGGATGGTGGATGTCGCCCACCAGCATCAGCCCGTCGACGCCGCGCTCCAGCAGGAAGGTCGCCTCGCGCAGCTCGTCCTCGAGGTCGTAGCCGGCATTGGCGGCGACCAGAGTGTAGCCGGCCTGCCGCAGCCGCTCCTGGAAGCTCGACAGGACGCGGACGAAGGCCTCGTTCTCGATGTTGGGCACCACGGCGCCCACCGCCATGAATCGGCGGGTCGAGAGGGCCCGGGCGGCGCCGTTGGCGACGAAGCCGAGATCCTGGGCGGCCCGCATCACGGCCGCGCGTTTGTCGGCCCGGACCCCGGCCGAGCCGTTCAGCACCCGAGAGACTGTCGCGGTGGAGACCCCGGCCCGATGGGCCACGTCCCGCGCCACCGGGCCGCGCGACAGGGGTTCGAGGATCTCTTCCGGCACGCCCAGCACTGAAATCCGACTGTCCCCATGACACCCTATCGCCGCTATGCCTCCGCGGCCAGCGATAGCGACTGGCAGTATATTGACACTCCGGTCTGGCGTTGGCTATCTGAAAGCGCTTTCAAGAACCGCACGACGCCGGTTTATTCGAACGGCGGCGGAATCCAGGGAGGAGCGGATGGCGACGTTCGACCAGCCGGCTTCCGGCCCGGGGGCGACGATGCGCGACTCGGCCACGGTGGGGCGGGCGGATGCCGAGGCGCCCGGCATTGCCGGCCCGCAGGCCCTCGTCACCAGCCTCAAGCGCAGCGACGCGGTCACGCCCTACCGGTTCCGCGACCTGCTCGCGCTCGACGATTTCGAGCGCCACGCCCGGCGGCTCCTGCCGCACATGATCTTCCAGTACGTCGCCGGCGGTGCGGAGACCGGAGCGGCGCTGGCCCATAGCCGCGGCGCCTATGCGGATTACGCTCTGGTGCCGCGGCTGATGCGCGACACGTCAGGGCGCGACACGGCCACGGAGCTCTTCGGCCAGACCTACGCGGCACCCTTCGGGGTCGGGCCGCTCGGCGGGGCCGCGTTCATCGCCTATCGCGGCGACATCGTGCTCGCCGAGGCGGCGCGGCGGATGAACCTGCCGATGATCCTCAGCGCCTCCTCGCTGATCAAGCTGGAGGACGTCTACGCCCAGAACCCGCAGGCCTGGTTCCAGGGCTACCTGCCGGGGGACCAGACCCGGATCGACCGCCTGCTCGACCGAGTCGCGGCCACCGGCTACCGCATCTTCGTCGTGACCGCCGACACCCCGACTCTGGGCAACCGCGAGCACAACACCCGCAGCGGCTTCTCGATGCCGATCAAGGTCACGCCCAAGGTCGCGTGGCAGAGCGCGACCCACCCGCGCTGGCTGCTGGGCACCGTCGCCCGGACCTTCCTCAAGCACGGCGCCCCGCATTTCGAGAACACCGAAGCCGAGCGCGGCCCGCCGATGATGTCGCAGGGCGCGGTGCGCAACACCATCGCCCGGGACCAGCTCTCCTGGAGAAACCTGGAGGCGATCCGCAAACGGTGGTCCGGCAACCTGGTGGTGAAGGGGCTGCTCGCCCCGGAAGATGTCGAGATCGCCCGCGGCTGCGGCGCCGACGGGGTCATCCTGTCGACCCATGGCGGCCGCCAGCTCGACCACGCCATCGCGCCCCTCGACGTGCTTCCGGAGATCGCCGCGAAGAAGGGCAGCCTGAAGATCATCGTCGACAGCGGCATCCGCCGCGGCACCGACGTGATGAAGGCCCTGGCCCTCGGTGCCGACTTCGTCCTGCTCGGCCGGCCGTTCATGTTCGGCGCCGCGCTCGGCGGGGCGGCGGGCGTCGAGCACGCCATGCGGATCCTCAAGGAGGAGCTGAACCGCGACATGGCGCTGATCGGGATCAACCGCCTGTCCGAGCTCAACCCGGACTTCTTGCGCCGCGTCCCGCGGCGAAGCTGACCCGGAGAATGGCATGACCGACGATGCGCTCCGCTCCCCCCTCGGCCTCGCCTTCGTCGGCTGCTTCACCACCGCGCGGCGCCGGGCCCGGGGCCGGGGCATCGACATCTACCGGGTCGGGGCCGGGCTCGAGGGCTGGACGCATCTCGGCCGGGTCGACGGGCTGGACAACCCGTCCTTCCTAGTCACCGACCCGGCCCGCTCGGTGCTCTACACGGTCCAGGGCGACGGCGCGGCGGCCACCGCCTTCGCGGTCGCGCCGGACGGTTCCCTGCCCAACCTCGGCAGCGCGGAGACCGGCGGCACCAACAGCGTCCACCAGGCGATCGACCCGAGCGGGCGGTTCCTGATCGTGGCCAATTACGCCAGCGGCACCGTGGCCCTGATGCCCCTGCGCTCCGATGGCGGCCTGGAGCCGGCCACACAGGTCCTGCCGATGCCGGGCGAGCCCGGCCCGCACCGGACCGAGCAGGCGGCCGCACACCCGCACCACGTTGTCCTGTCGCCGGACGGATGCCACGTTCTGGTCCCCGACAAGGGCCTCGACCGGGTCTTCATCCTGCGCCTCGACGGCGACCGTTTGGAGATCGTGTCCGAGGCCGTCCTGCGCCCGGGCGCCGGCCCGCGCCACATCGCGTTCCACCCCGGCGGGGCGCTGGCCTTCCTGGTCAACGAGCTGGATTCCACCGTCGCGACCTGCCGGTGGGATGCGCAGGCCGGGACGCTCACGCCGCTTGACCTCGTCCCGACGCGGCCGCCGGACTTCTTCGGCGCGAGCACGGCGGCGGCGATCGTGGTCACACCCTGCGGGCGCTTCGTCTACGCCTCGAACCGCGGGCAGGACGGGATCGCGCGCTTCCGGGTCGAGGGCGACCGCCTCGAACCGGCCGGCTGGACGCCCTCGGGCGGCCGGGACCCGCGATTCATGACGCTCGCGCCGGAGGGCGGCCACCTGTTGGTCGCCAACGAGCAGGGCGACGGCTTGGTCGAATTCGCCATCGACCCCGGCAGCGGCGGCCTCACCCAGACGGGCTCACGCCAGAGCCCGAGCCCCTGCACGATCGCGTTCCTTTAAAAATACAAAACAAAAACATGATGATCCCGGAGGAAACCCGATGTTCGCCAAACGATACAGGTTCCTGATCGCGACGCTGCTCTTCATCGCCGGGATCATCAACTACATGGATCGCGCCGCGCTGGGCGTGGCCGCGCCCTTCGTCAAGCAGGACCTCAACCTGTCGCCCTCCGAGCTGGGCGTGATCTTCAGCACCTTCTTCTTCGGTTACGCCCTGTTCGCCTTCGTGGGCGGCCAGCTCGCCGACCGCTACGGCCCACGCAGCGTCTACACCTGGGCGGCGACCGCCTGGTCGGTCCTGTGCATGCTCACCGGCGCGGTGACCGGCTTCGCCCAGATGTTCGTGGTCCGCGCCCTGTTCGGCTTCGCCGAGGGGCCGATGAACTCGACCACGAACCGGACCATCACCACCTGGTTTCCCCGCGAGGAGACGGCCCGGACCATCGGCTTCACCTTCTCGGGCCAGACGGTTGGCAGCGCCATCGCGGCCCCCGTGGTCGGCTTGCTGGCGATCCAGTACGGCTGGCGCGTGGCCTTCATCGTGATCGGAGCCGTCGGCCTGGTCTGGGTAGTGGCCTGGCGCATCCTGATGACCGACCGGCCCCGGGACAATCCCCGGGTCTCCGCGGAGGAGATCGCGCTGGTCGAGCGCAGCCGGGCCGTGTCGCACCTCGCCGCCTCCGACCACGAGCGGTCTCTGCGCGACTACCTGTTCCTGCCGAGCACGCTGTCGCTGGGGCTGGGCATGTTCGCGGTGAACTATACCCTCTACATCTTCCTCTCGTGGCTCCCGAGCTACCTCACCGACGCCCTGCACATGCCGGTGCAGCAGATGGCGTTCGTGGCCTCGATCCCCTGGGCCTGCGGCTTCGTCGGCTATGTCGGCGGCGGCATCGTCGCCGACCTGCTGTACAAGCGCATGGACGACAAGCTGGCGGCAAGGAAGATCACCACGATCGTGCCGCTCGCCATCGCGGGCGTCGCGCTGATCGCCGTCAACGCCGCGCCGAACGCCGCGGTGGCCGTCTCGCTGATCGCACTCGCGGTGCTGATGCTGACGAGCTCGGTGCAATCCTGCTGGGCGACGATCCACGAGCTGGTGCCGGAGGCGCGGGTCGGCGGCGTGAGCGGCTTCATCCACCTGTTGAGCAACATCTCGGGCATTATCGGCCCGACCGCGACGGGATTCGCCGTGCAGTATCTCGGGGGCTATGCCAGCGCCTTCGTCATCGCCGCCCTGATCGCCGCGGCCGGCGTCATCGCCATGGCGATCTTCGTGAAACGTCCGCGCCGCCCGCAGGCGGCTCCTCCCCTCAACGCGGTGAAGACCGCCTGAACCCGGAGCGAACCCGATGAGCGCATCCCCCGATACGATCCCGCAAAAGCCCGTCCTGCTCACCGGTGCCTCGGGCGCCCTCGGACGGGTTCTGACGAAGGCGCTCGGCGCGCAGGGCTGGACGCTGCGCCTAACCGACCGGGTGCCCTTCCCCGACCCGCTGCCCGAGGGCGCGCGCTTCCAGCTCGCCGACCTCGAGGACGGCCCGGCGATCCTGCGCCTGGCGGAGGGTTGCGGCACGATCCTGCATTTCGGCGGGATCTCGGTGGAGCACCCGTTCGAGACCGTGATCGGCCCCAACATCCGCGGACTCTACCACGCCTACGAGGCGGCCCGGCGGGAGCGCGCCCGGATGGTGTTCGCCTCCTCGAACCATGCGATTGGGTTCCACGAGCGGAAAGAGGTGCTGGACGACGACTGTGCCCTGGCGCCGGACGGCTATTACGGCCTGTCCAAGGCCTATGGCGAGATGATGGGCGGCCTGTACCGCGACAAGCACGGGGTCGAGAGCGTCTTCCTGCGCATCGGCTCCTGCTTTCCGGAGCCCATCGACGCCCGGATGCTGGCGACCTGGCTGTCCTATGCCGACCTGACCCGGCTGATCACCCGCGCCACCCTGGCCCCGAGCCTCGGGCCGAAGGGATCGGTGGTGATCTGGGGTGCCTCGAACAACAGCCGCATGACCTGGTGGCGCCGGGACGGCCGCGACGTGATCGGCTGGGCGCCGCAAGACAGCGCCGATTCTTACGCCCCGGCGCTGGAAGGCAAGACCAGCGGCAACCCGGTGATCGAGCGCTACCAGGGCGGCGGCTTCACCGCCCTCGACTATTCCCGCACCGAGCCGACCGCCCGGTGATCACAGCCTCCGAGACGATGGGAGCCGGCATGGCGGACGAGCAGCAAGCGACGCGGCTGAAATGCGCCCTGGTGGTGCGGGGCGCCTTCGACGCCCATGTCGTCCCCGCCTTCGCGGCGGCGGGCGGCTGGGCGGCGATCGACTGGGCGCCCACCGCGGTGATCATGAAGGCGCTGGAGGCCGGCGAAACCGCCGACGCGGTGTTCGTGCTCTCCGACGCCATGGACCGGCTGATCGCCGCCGGAAAGGTCGAGCCGGAGACCCGGATCGATGCGGTCCGCTCCCGTTACGGCATCGCCGTGAAGGCCGGGGCGGCGCATCCCGATATCGGCAGCGTCGAGGCGCTTAAGCGGACGCTCGCCGAGGCGCGCTCGGTGGCCTATTCGCGCACCGGTGCCAGCGGGATCTACTTCGCCGGCCTGCTGCCGCAGCTCGGCCTCGAAGACGCGGTCAACGCCCGGGCGACGATCATTCCGCAGGGCTTCACCGCCGAGAAGCTGGTCTCGGGCGAGGCCGACATCGCGGTCCAGCAGATCAGTGAGCTGATGGTGGTGCCGGGCATCGAGGTGGTCGGGCCGTTCCCGGAGCCGGTCCAGGAGGTCACGACCTTCGCGGCCGCGATCCTGCGCGGCGCCGCCGACCGGGACGGCGCCCTGCGCTTCCTCGCCGGGCTGACCACCCCGGAGGCCGCCGCCGCCTACCGCGCCAGCGGCCTCGAGCCGGCTTTCTGAGACGGAATGAGGCCGCCGTCCTTGCGCGCGCAGCGAAGCAACCCGGGGACACACATCGTTCGGGGTTGCGCGCCGTAGCCTGCCACATCGCTCACGATGACAGCCGCCAAAAACAACCCAAACAGCGAGGACACCATGGTCGCCAGCGAACAGGACCGGATCGTCCGGCAGGTGTTCTTTCGCCTGATGCCGCTGCTCTTCGTGGGCTACGTCATGGCCTATATCGACCGGATCAATGTCGGCTTCGCGGCCCTGCGAATGAACGCCGATCTCGGCATCGGGCCGGCGGTGTTCGGGCTCGGCGCCGGGATCTTCTTCATCGGCTATTTCCTCTTCGAGGTGCCGAGCAACCTGATCCTCGAGAAGGTCGGCGCGCGGCGCTGGATCGCCCGGATCATGATCACCTGGGGCCTGCTCTCGGCCGCGATGATGTTCGTGCAGGGTTCGACCAGCTTCCTGATCCTGCGCTTCCTGCTGGGTGCGGCCGAGGCCGGATTCTATCCCGGCGTGATCCTCTACCTGACCTACTGGTTCCCGAAAGCGTATCGCGCCCGGATCTTCGGCGCCTTCGCGGTGGGCATCCCGGTCTCGCTGGCGATCGGCGCGCCGCTCTCGACAACGATCATGCAGCTCGATGGGGCCTTGGGCCTCAAGGGCTGGCAATGGCTGTTCCTGCTGGAGGGCATCCCGACCACCCTGTTCGGCTTCGTGTTCCTGGCGCTGATCCCAGACCGGCCCAAGGACGCGCTGTGGCTCGCCCCGGCGGACCGCACCGCCCTGCAGACCCTGATCGATTCCGAGCAGAGCAGCGTCGCCGGCACTCACGGGACCAGCCTGCGGACGGCGCTCTCGGACCCGCGGCTGATCGCGCTGTCGTTCATCTACTTCGCCAACACCGGCGCCAATCTCGGCCTGGCGTTCTTCCTGCCGCAGATCCTGAAGAGCACCGGCCTGTCGGACATGCAGACCGGCCTGATGACCGCCGTGCCCTACCTCTTCGGCGTTGTCAGCGGGATCACCGTCGGCTGGATCTCCGACCGCTACGACGACCGCCGGATCACCCTCGCGACCGCCCTCGGCCTCACGGCGACCGGGCTGGCGCTGGCCGGCCTCGCCACCGGCTCGCTCTGGGCGGTTGCCTTCATGGCGCTCGCCGCCGCGGGGCTCTACGGCGCCAAGGCGCCGTTCTGGGCGCTGCCCTCCGTGTTCCTCAGCGGCAGCGCCGCGGCGGGCGGGATCGCGCTGATCAATTGCATCGGCAATCTCGGCGGCTTCGTCGCCCCGTCGATGGTCGGCTGGATCCGCGAGGCCACCGGCAGCTTCGAGGCCGGCCTGTACTTCCTGGCCGCGCTCGCCCTCTCGGCCGTGGTCGTGACGCTGCTGGTGGTCAATGCCCGCTTCGGCGACGCGCGGCGGCCGGCTGTCGTCCTGCCCCTTCCGGCGGCGCCGCGAACGTAACGCGCGTACGCTGACGGCCCCGGCGGCTCTAATGTCGCCGTGGGACGCATCCGGGGCTTCGCGACCGCAAAAAAGTCCTTATGCTCGTGCTGTCCGGACGCCCAATCGTGTCCGAACGGATCGCCCCTTTCATGCTGAAGACAGCCTTCGTTGCCGCCCGCGACCGTCAGAGGCTGTCGGAGATCGCGACGATCCTGATCGGCTTCGGCGTCACCCGCGTCGTGGACCGCCTCGGGCTGCGCTACCTGCCGCTGCTGCCGCGCCGCCGGCCCCGGGTCGACGTCACCCGCCTGTCCGAGCCCGAGCGCCTGCGCCGGGCGATCGAGGCCCTGGGCCCGACCTTCATCAAGTTCGGACAGGTTCTGGCGAGCCGGCCAGACCTGCTGTCGCCGGCCTGGACCGAGGAGCTGCAGAAGCTCCACAGCCAGGTCGTGCCGGTGCCGTGGGAGCAGATCGGCCCGCAGCTCGAACTGGATATCGGCGGGCCGCCCAACGAGGTGTTCGCCGAGTTCGATACCAACCCGATCGCCTCCGCGTCGATCGCCCAGGTCTACCGGGCGCGCCTGCACTCGGGCGAGGACGTGATCGTCAAGGTCCTGCGGCCGAACCTGCGCAAAATTATCGAGGCGGATCTGCGCCTGATGGCCCACGGCGCCCGGATCGTCGAGAACGAGTGGCCGGACATGGCCCGCTACCAGCCGCGCGAGCAGATGCGGCACTTGGCCGAGGGCCTGAACGGCGAGCTCGACCTTCTCAACGAGGCGCGCAACTGCGAGCTCCTGGCGCAGATCTTCGAGGACCGCGACGATATCGTCTTCCCGAAGATCCACTGGGAGTATTGTTCCGAGCGGGTCCTGGTGCAGGATTTCATCCACGGCATCCCGCCCAACGACGAGGCGGCGCTCCGCGCGGCCGGGCTCGACAAGAAGCTGCTCGCCCAGAAGGGCACCGACGCCTTCCTGCAGATGGCGCTGATCGAGGGCGTGTTCCACGCCGATCCGCACCCGGGCAACATGCTGGCGCTGCCGGGCAACAAGATCGGCTTCATCGATTTCGGCATCATCGGGCGGCTGTCGCAGCGGCGGCGCTCGCAGCTGCTGGTGCTGATCGGCGCCATGCTCAAGCAGGACGCGGACGGCCTGATGGCCGTGCTGCTGGACTGGACCGGCACCAGCAACCCGGACCTGACCCGGCTCCAGGTCTCGGCCCAGTCCTTCGTGGAGAGCCACTCCTCAATCCCGCTCAACCTCGGGCTCGTGCTCACCGACTTTATGAACATGGCCCGCGAGAACGACCTCGCCATGCCGACCGACCTGGCGATCCTGTTCAAAGGCCTGGTCACCGCCGACGGCGTGATGCGCCACCTCGATCCGGATTTCGACCTGTTCGCGGCGGCCGGCCCAACGGTCAAGGCGAGCATGCAGACGCAGTTCTCGCTGGGGGCCCTCAAGCAGAAGGCCGAGGCGTTGGGCGTCGGCCTCTACGGCGCCGCCTCCGAGCTGCCGACCCTGATCCACCTGATGCTGGTTCGCCTCAAACAGGGCCGCGTCACCGTCGAGATCGAGGTGAAGGGCCTCGACAAGGTGACCCGCGGCATCGAGCGGGCCGCGGCCCGGGTCGCGGTGGCCCTGGTGGTGGCGGCCTTCGCCACCCAGCTGGCGCCGCGGCTGATCGACCTCGGCACGCCGGTCTTCGTCTCGATCGGCCTGGTGATCTTCATCCTCGGGATCGGCTGGCTGGTCCTATTGATGCGGAACAAGTGACGAATTTCGTCGCCACCCGAACTTGATCTTCTGGTCGCCCGGCGGCGGCGAATACACGGCTCATTTGATTATCTCAGATATCGTGCTAGCCTCGCCTACCCTTCGTTTCGTGCGGTCGCGAGCGGAGCGCGTCACCAGAAGCGGTTCGATCCGCCGGCGCGCCCGCGCTTCGACATCTCCTCGCCGCGCCACACCGTCGAAGGGTTTTTTGCGGCGCCTGCGTCGCGGGGGAATGGTAGCCGAGACGGGGGCGAGCGATGGATGCGGGCCTCGTGTTGCCGCGGGCGGACGGGACGGACCGACGCCTCGCCGCGCTGGAAGCCGAGAACCTGCGTCTGCGTGACCTGCTGATGCAGGCGACCAAACAGGCCGATGCTGAGCGGCAGCGCAGCCGGCGGCTCGGCCGCATCATCGAGGCCGCGAGCCGCTTGGAATCCGGGCGCCTCGAGCGTGAGCCGGTTCCGGCGCCGCCACCGCTACATCACCCGGAATCCGGACGCGTCGAGACCTGGTCCGCGCCCTCCTGGGCGGGCGCGCTGACCGCCCCCGGGATGCTGCAGGTCGCGGCCGATGTCCTTGAGATCCTGGATTGCGACGGCATCCTGATCACTGCGGGCGAGAACGGTCCGGCCGGGCTCTGCGGCCGGAACCTCGCGGACTTGATCGGCCGCCCCTGGATCGACCTCTGGATCCGCGACGAGGACCGGGAGGCGGTCGCCGCGTCACTCGCCAAGGCGCGGCTCGGCGGCGCGAGCCGCTTCCAGGCCAAACTCGAGTCCGGCCGGACCGTGACCTGGTGGGATATCGCGGTGAGCCCGGTCGGCGGCCGGCCCGGTCGCCCGGACCGCATCCTGGCGGCCTCGCGCGACATCACCGAGCTGAAGCTCACCGAGGCGCGCCAGACCTTGCTGATGCAGGAACTGTCCCACCGGATGAAGAACACCCTGGCCATGGTCCAGGCGGTGGCGGCGCAAACCCTGCGCAACGCTGGCTCGCTTGAAGCCGCCGGCGAGGCGCTGGCCGCCCGGCTTCTGGCACTGGCCCAGGCCCATGACGTTCTGCTTCAGGGTTCCTTCGCAGCGGCCTCCCTGGTCGGGCTGGTCGAGGGGGCGGTGTCGCTCCATGGCGACGGCGTCGCCGGCCGATTCCGGGTGGAGGGTGCCGACGTCACGCTCGGCCCGCGCCACGGCATGGTCCTGGCGCTGATGCTGCACGAGCTCGGCACCAACGCTGCCAAGTACGGCGCGCTCTCGGTGCCCACCGGGCAGGTGGTCATCGCCTGGGCCGTCACCGGCGCCGGCGAGGGCGCGACCCTGCGCTTCCGCTGGGAGGAGGTCGGCGGCCCGCCGGTCAGCCCGCCGACCCGGACCGGGTTCGGGACGCGCCTGATCGCCCGGAGCCTCGCCCACAGCTTCGGCGGCACCGCGCAGCTGAGCTATCCACCAACCGGAGCGGTGCTGACCTTTGAGGCGCCGCTCGCCGCCGTCACGGCCGGGTGAGGTCCTTCTCGGCGGCCAGCTTGTCGTCGCGCAGATCGCGCAGGGCCGTCACGGTGGCGTCGCGCAGCTTGCGGAGGTCCACGAGCGCGGCCGCGAAATCGCCGCCGCCCTTCGCGGATTGCTCGAAATCCCGGCACGCCCGGCTCAATTCGGCGCAGCCCAGCATGCCCGACATCGACACGAGGGTGTGCGCCTCGCGGGCGTAATCCGCCTCGCCCCGCTCCGCGCCGTCGAAGGCCGTGGCGAGGCTCGCGGTGAAACGGTCGAGCAGGCGGGCGAGCTTCTCGGTGCCGATGACACCTTCAAGTTCGTCGAGCGCGGCCCGATCGACGAGGGATTGTGACACCATCCGTCTCCGGCAGCCGATTGGCAGAACGCTTTGACAGAAGCGCGCAAACGCCGCGAGGTCCAGCGGCCGATTTCAATCGCGCACCTCTCTGCCACCGTTTCCACAGCGTGCCCACCCGGATATCCGCTTGGCCGGGGGCGGCCGGCGCCCCGGAGGACCCTGAGCCGTGACAGCCTATACGGCCTATAGCCTGCGCGCCCGGCTGCTCGCCCTGTGGTTCCTGCTGCTGGCCTCGGCGGCGGCCACGGCCTACCTCATGTTTGGTTTCTACAGCCAATCCACCGCCGTCCAGGTTGCGCAGGCCGAGGTCGCGGTCAATCGCGCCTGCCGAGAGATCATCGACCGCTACGCCGCCCTGGCGCGCCGCAGCGAGGGCGGCATCGCCCGGGCCCAGCTCCGCCCCACCGTCGCAGCCGCGCTCGATCTCTATCCGGGCATCGAGGGCGGGGTCTGGAGCTCCGTGGAGGGACCGGTCGCCTACGCCTATCCGACCTACGAGGGCACCGGGCCGAAGACCGACCTGCCCGAGGCCGAGCGCGAGAGCATCGCGGGGGTGAACGCCCAGGCGCTGCGGGTTGACCACGCGGTGTCGCTCCGCCGACCGAGCCGCACGCAGGTCCTTCTGATCCAGGGCTGCCCCCTGCACGGGCCGGAAGCCGGGCTGACCGCCTGGACCATGGGCCGCGCCCATGTCAATGACGGCCCGGCCTATACCCGCTTCCTGGCAGGCCTCGGATTCCTGGCCGTGACGGTGCTGGGCTCGGCGGCCTTCCTCGGGTGGTTCCTGTACGGGTTCTCGGGCCGGATCGCCCGGCTGGAGGCCGCCCTGGCGGCGCCGCGGCCGGACGGCGAGGACCTGCCGCATCTCGACCCGACCGGCGAGCGCGAGCTCGACCGTCTGGTCGACACCCTCAACGCCGCGGGCGGGCGCCTGCGGGAGGCCCGCGCCCGAATGGTCGCCGCCGAGCGCCTGGCCGCCGTCGGCCGCCTCGCCGCCAGCATCGCCCACGAGATCCGCAACCCGATCGCGGCCATGCGGCTGAAGGCCGAGAACGCCCTGGTCAGCGGCGATCCGGCCCGTGCCACGGTGGCTCTGGAGAGCGTGCTCGGCCAGATCGCCCGGGTCGACCACCTGCTGCGCGACCTGCTCAGTCTCACCCAGGCCCGGACGCTGAACCGCACCCCCACCGACATCGCCGCGCTGCTCGCCGATTGCGCCCGGCTGCACGAGGATCTGGCGAGCGCTCGCGACGTCCGGATCGCGATCGCGGCGGAATCTTTGCCCCGGGGGGACCGACCGCAGATCGACGGGCCTCAGATCGCCCGCGCCCTCGACAATCTGCTGCTCAACGCCCTTCAGCACACGCCCCCGGGCGGTCGGGTCCGCCTCGCCGCCGAGCGGGTGACCGTCGACGGCGCGGTGCGCCTGCACCTGCGGGTGTCCGACACCGGTTCCGGCATCGATCCGGCGATCCGAGGCGGCCTGTTCGAGCCGTTCGTGACCGGCCGACCGGACGGGACCGGGCTGGGTCTCGCAATCGTGCGCGAGATCGCTCTGGCGCATCGTGGCGCGGTCAGGCTCATCGACGGTGAGCCCGAGACCACCTTCGTGCTGGACCTGCCATGGCGACCATCCTGATCGTCGACGACGATTCCGCCCTGCGCGAGGGTTTGGCCGAGACCGTCGCCGATCTCGGCCATCACCCGCTGCCGGCCGCCTCCGGGGCGGAGGCCCTGGCGCGCCTGCGCGAGACGCCGGTCGCCGCGGTGCTGCTCGACCTGCGGATGCCCGGCGAGTTCGACGGCATGGCCACCCTGGCGCGGATCTGCGCCCTGCCGGGCCGGCCGCCCGTGACCGTGCTCACCGCCTTCGCGAGCCCGGCCAACACGATCGAGGCGATGCGGCTCGGCGCGCATGACCATCTCACCAAGCCGGTCGGCCGCGCCGACCTCGCGGCGAACCTCGACTCCATGCTGTCGAGCGCACGCCCGGATCCGGGGGATACGGGCCCGGAGGGCGGGCTGATCGGGTCGAGCGCCGGCATGCGCCGGGTCCTGAAGACCATCGGGCTCGTGGCCGACACCGACTCCACCGTGCTGATCCAGGGCGAGACCGGGACCGGCAAGGAGGAGGTGGCCCGGGCACTCCACGCCTATTCCGCCCGGCGGGGCCGGCCGTTCGTGCCGATCAACTGCGCGGCGATCCCGCCCGAGCTCCTGGAGAGCGAGCTCTTCGGCCATGTCCGCGGCGCCTTCACGGGCGCGGTCGGCGACCGGGCCGGCGCCTTCCATCAGGCCGAGGGCGGCACCCTGTTCCTCGACGAGATCGGTGACATGCCCCCGCCGATGCAGGCCAAGATCCTGCGGGTGATCCAGGACCGGATGGTCACGCCGCTCGGCGGCCGCGCCGCCCGGGTCGATGTCCGCCTGGTGGCCGCGACCCACCGTGACCTGCCCGCCCTGGTGGAGGCGGGCCTGTTCCGCGCCGACCTGTATTACCGCCTCAACGTCGTGCCGTTGCTGCTGCCGCCCCTGCGCGAGCGACTGGCCGACATCGTGCCCCTGGCCGAGCATTTCCTCGCGCCCTCGGGCAAGCGTCTCAGCGCCGGCGCGGCCTCGCGGCTGCTCGCCTATGGCTGGCCCGGGAACGTCCGCGAATTGCGCAACGTCGTCGAGCGCGCGGCCGTGCTGGTCCGCTGCGGGGTAATCGCCCCCGATGCCATCGACCTGCCGGCCGAGCGGCCGGCCTCGCGGATCGAGGAGGCCGGCCTGCCCGCGGATTGGCTCGACGGCGACCTGCCCGGCGCCGTCGCGCGCCTGGAGCGCACCATGATTGCCCTCGCGCTGCGCGAGGCGGACGGCAACCGCGCCCGGGCCGCCCGCCGCCTCGGTATCCAGCGACAGCTCCTCTACGCGAAGATCGAGCGCTACGGGCTGGCGAGCCCGGGGACGGATCTGTCCGCAGAAACGACGGTGCATGTCGCAAATCCCGACGCATCGGACGCGCTGGGGAGGGGGTAAACCCCTCGGCGGCCTGAGAATCACGCCGAAACGCGCAATCTTGAACGATTCCAGGGAACTGACGGATTAAGTGGGCGTCAAGCTCGTCACGTGCCGGCCCGGGCGGGTGGGCCGCGGCGGCATGCATGCGGAGGCCAGGGCAGGATGGACAGGACCGATACCGGAGCCGCGGCGCGCGGCGCGACCGTCCGGGCTCCCTCCGCCAAGGCCCTGCGCGGCCTCGACGCCCTCAACTTCTTCCTGGCCGACGTGCGCGACGGGCTCGGGCCCTATCTGGCGATCTACCTGATCGCGGTGCGCGGGCCGGACCAGGGCTGGAACGAGGCCACCACCGGCCTGGTCATGACTATCGCGGGTATCCTCGGCCTCGTGGCTCAGACGCCGGCCGGCGCGCTCATCGACGCCACCAATCACAAGCGCGCCGTGGTGATCGGCGGCGCCATCGCGGTGACCGCGAGTTGCCTGATCCTGCCGTTCATCTCGAATTTCTACCTCGTCACCGCCACCCAATCGATCGCGGGCGTGGCCGGCACGATCTTCCCGCCGGCGCTGGCCGCGATCACGCTCGGCGTGGTCGGTCCGAAGATGTTCGCCAACCGGATCGGCCGCAACGAGGGCTTCAACCACGCCGGCAACGCGGCATCCGCGGCTATCGCCGGGGGGCTCGCCTATTTCTTCGGGTCGATTGTCGTGTTCTGGCTGATGGGCGTACTGGCCGCACTCTCGATCGGCGCCATGCTGATGGTCCCGGCCGACGCGATCGACGACGACCTCGCCCGCGGCATGACTGAGGCGGAGGCCAAGGCGGACGAGAAGCCGTCGGGCCTGGCGACCTTGCTGCAGAACAAGCCCTTGATGCTGTTCGCCGTGCTCTGCGCGATCTTCCACCTGTCCAATGCGGCGATGCTGACCTCGGTCGGCCAGCTGCTCACCCATCTCTCCGGCAAGGACCACGCGACATCGCTGATCGCCGTGTGCATCGTCGCGGCGCAATGCGTGATGGTGCCGGTGGCGATCTTCGTCGGCGCCAAGGCCGACATCATCGGGCGCAAGCCGATCTTCCTCGCCGCCTTCGGCGTGCTGGCTTTGCGTGGCGTCCTCTACACCCTCTCGGACAACCCGTTCTGGCTGGTCGGCGTGCAGCTTCTCGACGGGGTCGGGGCCGGGATCTACGGCGCCCTGTTCCCGATCGTCGTGGCCGACCTGACCCGGGGCGGGGGACGGTTCAACGCCGCCCAGGGCGCGGTGGCCACCGCCCAGGGTGTCGGCGCCTCGGTGAGCGCGACGCCGGCCGGGTTGATCATCGTGTCGGCCGGGTATTCCGCGGCGTTCCTGGCGCTGGCGGCGATCGCCGGGTTCGGCTTCGTCCTGTACCTGACGATGATGCCCGAGACCCGGGGCGGGGAAGCCGCCACCGGCACGCCGGATAGCGGTGCCGGCCTGCCCCCGGCCGTGCCGGCGCGCGCCTGACCGGCCGGCAGGAGCGCCCCATGTCCGCCCCCGATCCCCGCGCCGCGCCGCGGCGCGAGCCGCTCGTCTTCCTGCATGTCGGCGACCTGCATCTGCAGGATGAAGCGGCCCAGAATACCCGCGACCTGAACGCGATCCTCGACCAGATCGCCGCGATCGCCCCGCGCGACCTGTTCGACTTCGTGTACCTGCCCGGCGACTTGGCCGAGAACGGCTACGCCTCGGAATACCGGATCCTGAAGGCCGCGCTGGACCGGCATCCCGACCTGCCGGTGCGCCTGATCCCCGGCGACCACGACCGCCAGCACGGCCGGATGGACGATTTCCAGGCCTTCGCGGCGAGCCTGGTCGACCGTCTGCCGGAGCCGATGGTCTGGGACCTGGAGCAGCCGCCCTCCGGCTGCCCGGAAACCTGGCCGGTCGAACCGATCCCGCATTACTGCGCCAGCACGGATATCCAGGGCGTCCGCTGCCTGTTCATCGACATGATCAGCCCGGGTTTCGGCCGGAAAGGCATCGGGCTGGATTTCCGGCTCGGCCGCCTGCAGACGCAGTGGCTGAACGACCAGCTCGCCGAGGCCGGTACGCAGCAGATGCCGTGCGCAGTGTTCATGCACGCCTATCCCGACGACCTGCGCGAGCCGGACGAGCGCCTCGACATCGGCGGCCTGTTCTGGGCGACGCGGGTGCGCCTCGTGGAGATGGGCCACACCCATTACAACGAGCTCGCCCCCGATGGCCGGACCCTCTACGCCGCCGCCCGCTCGGTGGGGCAGAACGAGGATGGCTCGGTCGGCTACGCGGTCGCGGCGATCGACGGGCCGGTGACGAGCTGGCGCTTCCGCGCACTGGACCGGACCGCGCCGTTCGTGCTGATCACGAGCCCCGCCGACCGGCGGGTCGCCACCCTTCCGACGTCGCCCGCGAGCAGCGGCATGGAGCTCGACGCCGAAGGGCGGATCACGGTCCGGGCACTGGTGCTATCCGATGCCCCGCCGAATTACGTCCATTGCCGGGTCGATACTGGACCCTGGCTGCTGATGGAGCGTCGTCCGGATTCGCGCTGCTACGAGGCGGCCCTGGCTTGGGACGGGGCCGGACGCAGCATCCAGGTCGAGGCGGTCGATGGACGCTGGCCCGGCCACGGCCCCGATTTCGTCGACACCGACGTGATCGAGCCGGTGATCGTCACCTCGGACAGCGTGGCACCACCTCCGATGCCGCATAAACCGGGGAGCGATGCGGGCCGGATCCGATCCTGGGTCGGCAAGGGCGTGCGCGGCGATCAGCTCGGGCCCAACCGCTACGGCCGCAAGTGGTGATCGTGACTCAGCGGTGATCCTCACCACGACTCCGGGGGGAGATGTTTCGACGTGTTTGCTGGACTGACCCTGACACCGAACCTGGCGACCTGGGGCATCGCCGCGCTCGCCACCCTGGGCGTGATCGTGCGCCCGTTCTCCTGGCCGGAGGCGATCTGGGCGGTGCTCGGCGCCGCCCTGCTGGTCGTGCTCGGCCTGCTGCCCTGGCAAGTCGCCCTGGACGGCGTCTCCAAGGGCACCGATGTCTACCTGTTCCTCGTCGGCATGATGCTGCTCGCCGAGATCGCCCGGAAGGAAGGTCTGTTCGATTGGCTGGCCGGCCTGGCGGTGCGCGCCGCCAAGGGCTCGCCGACCCGGCTGTTCCTGCTGATCTACATCGTCGGCACCGTGGTCACGGTGTTCCTGTCCAACGATGCCTGCGCGGTGGTGCTGACGCCCGCGGTCTACGCCGCCGCCAAGGCCGCTGACGCCGAGCCCCTGCCCTACCTGTTCATCTGCGCCTTCATCGCCAACGCGGCGAGCTTCGTTCTGCCGATCTCGAACCCGGCCAACCTTGTGGTGTTCGCCACCGACATGCCGCCCCTCGGCCAGTGGCTCGCAACCTTCGCGCTGCCCTCGGTCCTGGCGATTGTGGCCACCTACGCGGTGCTGCGGCTGACCCAAAATACCCGGCTCAAGGGCCAGACCATCAAGACCGAGGTCGAGACCGTGCATCTCGGGCTGGGCGGCAAGGTCGCGGGGCTCGGCATCATCGCCACCGCGGGTGCGCTGATCGGGGCCTCGGCCGCGGGCATCGAACTCGGCCTGCCCACCTTCGTTGCCGGCCTCGCCACGACCCTGCTGGTGGTCGCACTGAACCGCGGCGGCCTGGTCGAGGTGGTGAAAGACGTGTCCTGGGCGGTGCTGCCCCTGGTGGCCGGCCTGTTCGTGCTGGTCGAGGCCCTGGAGAAGACCGGGATCCTCACCCTGCTGGCCGACACCCTGAAAGGCTACGCCCAGACCGACCCCGCCGCCACCGCCTGGGCGGGCGGCGCCATCGTCGCCTTCGGGTCGAACCTCGTGAACAACCTGCCGGCCGGGCTGCTGGCCGGGGCCGCGGTCCAGGCGGCCGAGGTCTCGCACAAGGTCGCGGGCGCGATCCTGATCGGCGTCGATCTCGGGCCGAACCTCTCGGTGACCGGTTCGCTCGCCACGATCCTGTGGCTCACCGCGATCCGCCGCGAGGGCGAGGACGTGTCGGCCTGGCAGTTCCTCAAGCTCGGCCTGCTGGTGATGCCGCCCGCCCTGGTGCTCGCACTCGGAGCCCTGCTGCTCGTCTGAGAACCCGGTCTCCGGTTCCCAGGACGACGCCTTTCCCAACCGCCTCGCCCTCTCACGACCGGAGACCGGCCCCTTGAACGCCGCCCTGCTCTATCCCTTCATCCTGGTTGCCGGTGCGCTCCAGGCGCTCGGCAATTCCATGAACGCGCGCCTGCGCGACGCGCTGGTCAATCCGTGGCTGGCGGCGACCTACTCGTTCATGCCGATCGTGATCGTGTTCACGATCCTGTTCTTCACCATGCCGACGCCGCTGCCGACGCTGCAGACCCTGGGCTCGATGCCCTGGTACGCGCCGCTCGGCGGGGTGGCCGGCGCGGTGGCGGTGTTCGGCGGGCTCGCCTTCGTCGACAAGGTCGGGGCCGGCCCGTTCAACGGCCTGACCATCACAGCCAACATCCTGACCTCCCTGGCGCTGGACAGCCTCGGCCTGTTCGGCCTCCAGGCCGGCGGCTTCAAGCCGATGCCCTGGCTCGGCGGCCTGCTGATGGTGGTGGGCATCGTGTTCATCGCCCGCGTCACCGGCCCGAAATCGGACGACGAGACGGCGGAATCGAGCGAGGGCGGCCTGATGGCCAAGCTGCTCTACCCGTTCATCCTGGTCGCGGGCTCGCTCCAGGCGGTCGGCGTGGTGCTCAACGCGCAGCTGCGCGGCGCCCTGGTGAATCCCTGGCTCGCCGCCACCGTGTCGTTCGTGCCCGTGGCCCTGGTGTTCCTGTTCGTGTTCCTGCTGCGCCCGACGCCGCTGCCGACCCGGGCGGATATGGCGCGGGTGCCGTGGTGGGGCGCGCTGGGCGGCATCGCCGGCGCGGTGGCGGTGTTTGCCGGCCTGCTCTTCGTCGACAAGGTCGGGGCCGGCGCCTTCAACGGCCTGCTGATCACCGCGAACCTGTTCACCTCCATCGCCATCGACCATTTCGGCTGGCTCGGGATGAAGCGCGTCCGCGCCGGCATCGGCCGGCTGATCGGCGGCCTGCTGATGGCCGCGGGCATCGTGCTGATCTCGGTGTTCTGATCGGGCCCGAGCCACGCTGGCACTTTCGGCACGCGGAGCCGGCGGCCGGGAGGCGCCGGACACGCTACGTCTTTCGAGGCGCCGGGCGGGTCGGCCGGCGCGGCCTACCCCTTAAGACCATCTCGGCCCCGTGTGGGGGGCGGGCCTGCCTGGACCGTCGCTGAAGTCGAACCGGCAGACGTCCAATGATCCCGCGTCACCTTCCCGTGCTCGATGGCTGGCGCGGCTGCGCGATCCTGCTCGTGCTCGTCGGCCATTTCGCCACCAGCCGCGGGATCAATCTCGGCCGTTTCGGCGTGGAGCTGTTCTTCGTGCTGAGCGGGCGCCTGATGGCGGAGATCCTGTTCGTGCGCGCCGTGCCGCTGACGCGGTTCGTCGTCCGCCGGGCGTCCCGCATCTACCCGGCGCTGATCGGCTTCGTGCTAGCGATGAGCGGGCTCGCCATCGCCACCGGCCGTGAAGGGGAGCTCCCCGGCTATCTCGCCGCGCTGACGCTCACCTACAATTACTACCACCTGTGGTTTGCCGAGGCGCCCAATGTCGACCATGTCTGGTCGCTCTGCGTCGAGGAGCACAGCTACATCCTGCTCGGGCTGATCGCGCTGCTCTGGCGCCGGTTCGGCTTCGCCCTGCTCCCGGTGCTCGCCATTCTGGCCGGCCTGGCCTGCCTGAATGGCCTGGTCTCCACCGCGCTCGGCGGCAGCTACACGGATGTGTACTGGCGCAGCGACGTGCGGGGGGCCTCGATCCTGCTGGGGGCGGCGGCCTACCTGAAGTTCGGCCGCAGCGATCCGACGCGCGCGAGGCCGTCCTGGAGGCCCGCGGTGTTGCTCCTCCTCGGCCTGATGCTGAACGTCGACGCCGTACCGGACCCGATCAAGTACAGCCTCGGCACCGCATCGCTCGCCGCCGCGGTGGCGACGATCCCCAACGCCCCGGACGTCCTGCGCCGGGGCCTGACATCGACGCCGCTCGTCCTGTTCGGCGCCTGGTCGTACTCGATCTACCTGTGGCAGCAGCCGTTCTACGTCCTGCACGAGGCGATGGGCGGGCGCATCGCCAAGGCCCTCGTCCTGCCGGCCATCGCCCTGGGCATAATCAGCCTGTTCCTGATCGAGCGGCCGATACGACGCTACCTCAACCGCGTGTTCGATCGCGTGGCGGGCCGGAACCGGAGCGAGGCGAAGTCGTACGCAATGCCCTGAAAACCGTCCGACTCCGCGCTCTCAAGTGCAGCCGACGCAAGACTTGGGGCAATGAAACCGCTTCCCAATACTGAGCCGCGCGCCCAGCGCGTCTCAGGATGCGGTCAAAAATGGGACAAGGCCGTCAGACCGGAGCCTAACCTCCGCCAGACGCCCGAAAGGAATACGAATTTCCCGCCCCGTTAAACCGCTGCCGCCATCTGGGGTACGGCGCCGATCATGCTGGGTGTGGGCTCGGGCGGGGCCTTGCGGGAGACGTAGTACAGATCGACCGCGCGCCAGAACGCGGTCTGCTCTTCGACGGACCGACGGGCCAAGGCCGATTCGAGGATCGCCATCGCGGCCCGTGCGGGCTCGCTCCGCTCGAGTTCGTCGAGCAGGCCGGCGAGATGCAGCATGGGGGTTTACCTCCGAACGAACCACGTCGCGGAACAACGCCCAAGCTTACGAAATGGATCCATCCGCCAGCGGATCGGGTGCACGAAACTTGCCTCGCACCGGGCGGGGTCTACGATCCCGCCCGGCGAGCCCGACTCGCGATCCCCTGTCAGACCACAAGGATCCCCGATGATCTCATGCCGAAGCGGCGCGGGCCGAGCCCTGCGCGGAGCGACCCTGGCGCTGGTGCTCGCCGGCACGCTCGGGGCGACCCCGCTCCGCGCCCGCGAGATGACGGATGCCAGCACTGCGGCGGCGGTGAAGAAGCCCAACGTGGTGATCCTGGCCACCGGCGGCACGATCGCGGGCGCGGGTGCCGACGCGGCCAACAGCGCGACCTACACGGCCGCCAAGGTGCCGGTGGACAAGCTGATCGCGGCGGTGCCGCAGGTCAGCACCATCGCCAATGTGCGCGGCGAGCAGGTCTTCCAGATCGCTTCCGAGAGCTTCACCGACGCCCAGCTGATCCAGCTCGCCAAGCGCGTCTCCGCCCTGCTCAAGCAGGACGACGTGGACGGCGTGGTCATCACCCACGGCACCGATACCCTGGAGGAGACGTCGTTCTTCCTCGACCTCGTGGTCAAGAGCGACAAGCCGATCGTGGTGGTCGGGTCGATGCGCCCGGGCACGGCGATCTCGGCCGACGGCGCCCTCAACCTGCTCGACGCCGTGACGGTGGCGGCCAGCAAGGAGGCGATCGGCAAGGGCGTAACCGTGACGATGAACGACACGATCCAGTCGGGTCGCGACGTGAACAAGCGGACCAACGTCGTCCCGAGCGCCTTCTACAGCCAGTGGGGACCGCTCGGCATGGTGATCGAGGGCAAGACCTACTTCTTCCGGTCGCTCTCCAAGCGGCACAACACCAGCTCCGAGTTCGACATCGATCAGATCGACAGCCTGCCGCTGGTCGGCATCGTCTACGGCTCCGGCAACATGATCCCCGGCATCTACGATGCCGAGGTCCAGGCCGGTGCAAAGGCGATCGTCAACGCCGGTACGGGCAACGGCTCGGTGGCCGGCTACCTCGTGGACAAGCTCAAGGACATCCGCTCCAAGGGCACGATCGTGATCCGCTCCTCGCGGGTGCCGGACGGTCTGGTCCTGCGCAACGCCGAGCAGCCCGACGACAAATACGACTGGGTCGTCGCCCACGACCTCAATCCGGCCAAGGCCAAGATCCTGGCGGCCGTGGCGCTGACCAAGACGCAGGACACCAAGGAGCTGCAGCGCATCTTCTGGGAATATTGACAGCGTCCCTTTCTCGACGCGCCGACCCTCGAACTCATCCTGAGGCGGAGGCGCGCAGCGTCACCCTCAAAGGAGCCCTCCAGGGACCACTGCGCTTTCTGGAGGACTCCTTCGAGGCCCGCTGACACGGGCACCTCAGGATGAGGGGGGAACCGGGAGATCCGAAAGCCTGCGATACTCTCGATCGTGCGCCCGACGCTCCGGCTCCCCGCGCGGCGACTGGGTTACTTCCCGCGGCGCACCCCTTAGATACCGGCGCGAGGCGGTTGCGCCGAGGGAGTCGGACGTGGCTCCGAGTCGGCGATCCGTCGGCACCCTGGACGGAGGAACCAGCATGACCGAGCTTCATCCCGAGGTCGCGGCGGTCACCGAGCGCGTCGTGGCGCGCTCCCGCGAGTCCCGGCGGACCTATCTCGACCTGATCGCCCGGGAGCGCGAGTCCGGCGTGCATCGGCCGACGCTGGCCTGCGGCAACCTCGCCCACGGCTTCGCCGCCTCCGGCGAGGACAAGCCGGCGCTCCGCGACGGCCGGACGGTGATGAATATCGGCATCGTCACCGCCTACAACGACATGCTCTCGGCGCATCAGCCCTACGGACGCTATCCCGACCAGATCAAGGTCTTCGCCCGCGAGCGCGGCGCCACCGCCCAAGTGGCGGGCGGCACCCCGGCGATGTGCGACGGGGTCACGCAAGGGCAGCGCGGCATGGAGCTGTCGCTGTTCTCCCGGGACACGATCGCGCTCTCGACCGCGGTGGGCCTGAGCCACGGCATGTTCGATGGCGCCGCGCTGCTCGGCATCTGTGACAAGATCGTGCCCGGCCTCTTGATCGGCGCGCTGCGCTTCGGCCATTTGCCGACGATTCTGATCCCGGCCGGGCCGATGCCCTCGGGGCTCGCCAACAAGGAGAAGCAGCGGATCCGCCAGCTCTACGCCGAAGGCAAGGTCGGCCGCGCGGAGCTGCTCGAATCCGAATCTGCCTCCTATCACGGGGCCGGCACCTGCACATTCTACGGCACCGCCAACTCGAACCAGATGATGATGGACATGATGGGCCTGCACATGCCGGGCGCCTCGTTCATCAATCCCGGCACGAAGCTGCGCCAAGCCGTGACCCGGGCGGCGATCCACCGGCTCACCGAGATCGGCGCCGCCGGCAATGATTACCGGCCGCTCGGCCTGTGCGTGGACGAGAAGGCGATCGTGAACGCTGCGGTCGGCCTGCTCGCCACCGGCGGCTCGACCAACCACGCGATCCACCTGCCGGCCATCGCCCGTGCCGCCGGCATCGTGATCGACTGGGAGGATATCGACCGGCTGTCGAACGCCGTGCCGCTCATCGCCCGGGTCTACCCGAACGGCGCGGGCGACGTGAACCACTTCCACGCCGCCGGCGGCATGAGCTTCGTCATGGCCGCCCTCCTCGATGCCGGGCTGCTGCACGACGACATCCTGACGGTGGCCGGCCAGTCCCTGCGCGACCATGCCCGCGACCCGAAGCTCGACGGCGACGAGCTCACCTTCGAGGACGCGGTGCCGGAAAGCCTGGACGAGACCATGATCCGCCGGCCCGACAACCCGTTCCAGCCCGATGGCGGCATGCGGCTGGTGACCGGCAATCTCGGCCGGGCGACGTTCAAGACCAGCGCGGTCGAGGAGCAGCGGCGGACCATCGAGGCCCCGGCCCGGGTCTTCTCCGATCAGGACGACGTGCTCAAGGCGTTCAAGGCCGGCGAGCTGGAGCGCGACGTGGTCGTGGTCGTCCGGTTCCAGGGCCCGCGTGCCAACGGCATGCCCGAGTTGCACAAGCTGACACCGCCGCTCGGCGTCCTCCAGGATCGCGGCCACAAGGTCGCTCTGGTCACGGACGGCCGGATGTCGGGTGCCTCCGGCAAGGTGCCGGCCGCCATCCACCTGAGCCCCGAGGCCCTGGGCGGCGGGGCGATCGGGCGGATTCGCGACGGCGACATCATCCGCCTCAGCGCAGCCGAGGGGTTGCTGCAGGTGATGGTCGACGACGCGGAGCTGGCCGCCCGCGCGGACGCGGTCCAGCCGGTCCCGGAGGCGGGAACCGGGCGGGAGCTGTTCGCTTTCATGCGCCACGGGGCCGACACCGCCGAGCGGGGCGCCTCAGCCATGCTTGCGGCCGCCGGTCTCTGAACGTCGAACGGGAGAAGCCGATCATGAATGATCTGACCAGCATCGACGCGCTGATGCGCTCCGTGCCCGTCATCCCGGTCCTCGTGATCGAGGACGTGGCCCAGGCCCGGCCGATCGCCGAGGCCCTGGTCCAGGGCGGCCTGACCGCCCTGGAGGTCACGCTGCGCACGCCCGCCGCCTTGGATGTGATCCGCGAGATGACCCAGGTCGAGGGCGCGGTGGTCGGGGCCGGCACGGTCCTGAACCCGGTCGATCTCGAGAACGCCCTGGCCGCAGGCGCCGAGTTCATCGTCTCGCCGGGGCTCACCGAGCCGCTCACCGACGCCGCCAAGACCAACGGCGTGCCCTACCTACCGGGCGTCGCCACGGCAGCCGACATCATGCGCGGGCTCGATTACGGGCTCGACCGGTTCAAGTTCTTCCCGGCCGAGGCAGCGGGCGGAATCAAGGCCCTCAAGGCACTGACCGCCGTGTTCGGCCAGGTGAAGTTCTGCCCGACCGGAGGGATCACCGAGGCCACCGCGCCGGATTGGCTCGCCATCCCGTCGGTGCTGTGCGTCGGCGGAAGTTGGGTGGTGAAGCCCGGCCTGCTCGACCCGGATGCCATCAAGCGCGCCGCCCGTACCGCCGCCAACTTGCGTAAGGCTGCCTGACGACATCGACGAACGAGAACGCCCGCCGCGGTTTGAGCCGGGCGGGCGTTCCACCAAAGACCGATGCGGTTGAGCCCGATCAGCAGTCGTCGCCGCCCTTGGCCGCCTGGGCAGCGGTCGGCTTGCCGCTGGACTGGGCCTGCACGTCGGAGGGCGACGTGGCGGTGCCGGCGTTCTTCATCGCGCCGACAGTGCCGGGGGACTCAGCCTTGGCGCCCGGGGAAGTCGGGTCCTTCACGCTCGGATCGACCGTCGAGGCCTTGCTGGCTTCCTTGTCGCGCGTCACGGTCGTCCCAGTCGCGCACGGAGCCGCGAAGGCGGCGGTCGACATCAGGATGAGAGCGCCGGCGCCTGCAAGGGTCGTGATCTTGGTCATGCGTTCCTCCGATTTATTGAGCGCATGACAAACGGACCCAGCAGTCGCTGGTTCCTTAATATTTCCATCTCGCAACTTCTGCAGGGCATTTTCCCTGAGATGTCGTGATCGATTGCACTTATTCCGCCGGTTGCGGCTCCCGGCGCTCCCGCGGGGTGAAGAGATTGCCCTGCGGCTCCAGCACGATCCGCTTCTCGTGGAACGCGTCGAGCGTCGAGCGATGGCCGATGGAGACGATGGTGGTATCGGGCAGGCGCTCCCGCAGCATCCGGTAGATCTTCGCTTCCGACGGCTCGTCGAGGGAGGCGGTCGATTCGTCGAGGAACAGCCAGGCGGGCTTGGCCAGGATCGCCCGGGCGATGGCGAGGCGCTGCTGCTCGCCGCCCGACAGGCGCCGTTCCCAGGTGTCGGTCTCGTCGAGGCGGTCGACGAGATGCGGCAGCTGGGCAGCCGTCAGGGCGTCGCGGATCGCCGCGTCCGTGAACTGGTCGGTGGTGTTCGGGTAGACCACGGCGCCGCGCAGGGTGCCCTGCGGGATGTAGGGCCGCTGCGGCAGCAGCAGCGTCGATTGCCCGGCCGGCACGTCGACCCGGCCCTTGCCGAACGGCCAGATCCCGGCGATCGCCCGGAACAGCGTCGACTTGCCGGAGCCTGAGGGGCCGGTGACCAGGGTGGCGCCGCCCTTGGCGAGGGTCAGCTCCGGGGCCGAGACGATCTCGCGGCCGTCCGGTAGGGCAAGCACCAGCCCGCGGGCGGTGACGCCGTTGGCGGTCTCGTTGCCCTGGACAAGCCCGTAGCCCGCCGCCTCCAGCGCCTCGGCCTTGCTCATGGCCCGGCGGAAGGACCCGAGACGGATGGTGTTGGCCTTGTAGGACGCGAGGGTCGTGTAGGAATCCACGAAGAAGGATAGCGAGCTCTGCACCTGCGAGAAGGCCTGCGAGGTCTGCTGCAGCGCGCCCAGAGTAATCTTTTTCGCGAAAAAGGACGGCGCGGCGAGCACCATCGGGAAGATCACGCTCGCCTGCCGGTAGCTGAACGTGAAGGCGATCAGCTTGATGCGGCGGAAGATGATGCCGACATAATTGTCGATGATCATGTGGAACAGCGAGCCGAGCCGCGTGGCTTCCGCGCGCTCGCCGCGCAGCAGCGCGATCTGCTCCGAGTAGATCCGGTTGCGGGCCAGCGAGAAGCGGAAATCGGCCTCGACCTGCTCCTGTCGGAAGTTGAGCCCGATCAGGGGCCGGCCGATCAGGTGGGTGAGCCAGGTGCCGACCACTGCGTAAGCGATGACCAGCCAGACCAGGAAGCCCGGGATCACCGTATCGGTGAACGGCACGACGAAGTCGCGCGACAGGGTCCACAGGATCACGATGAACGAGACGAGCTGCGCCGCCTGGCTGAGCAGCCTGATTGACAGGCTCGCGGTCTGCTGGATGAACAGGTTGACGTCGGCCTGGATACGCTGATCCGGGTTGTCCGCCTCCTCGTCGGTGAACGGGATGCGGTAATGGGTGCCGTTGCCGAGCCAGCGCTCGTACAGGCTGTGCGTCAGCCAAGTGCGCCAGCGGATGTGCAGGGAGGAATCGACGAACAAGTCGAACATGCCGATGGCGATGTTGAGCATCGCCAACGGGATAAAGATCCAGAGCAACTGGTACCAGAACGCCGCCGCGTCGTATTCCTGCAGCGAGTTGTAGATGTCGCGGTAGAAGAAATTGAACCGCAGGGTCAGCGCCACGTCGGCGAAGTTCACGAAAATCGACAGCGCGACGAGGTTGCGCCCGATCCGGCCCTCGGTGCTGCCGAACCAGCGGAACAGGCCGATCTCCTTGGTCGGCTTGTCCCGATTGGCGAAATACGGATCGGCGATGTCGGTGATCGCCCGGATCGGCTCGAGATACGACACGCCGAGCACGATGGCGCCGAACACTACGGCGCCGGTGGCGGCAAAATCGGGCGGCAGCAGCGCGGCCACGACCGGGGGCAGGAGGCCCATGGCGGCCACCGTCTTCATGCCGGCCAGCAGCAGGTAGCCGAGCCCGTAGACCGAGACGAAGACCTTCAGATAGGCGGAGATGCCGTTGGCCGCGATCAGGATGCCGGCCATCACGAAGCCGGCGAGCGACACGTAGAGCGGCGGGCTGGGGATCCCCGGAAGCGCCAGCAGGATCAGCGCGGCCACGGCCGTCAGCACGGCCTGGATCCCGAGCCCGGTCCTGAGTGAAGCCACGCGTGTCTCCCGCCTAACGTGAGCGCCCATTCGGGAACGCAACCCGGCGGCCTTGGCCCTGGGTCGTGGCGAGAACGTGGCATGTCGTCGGCGCTGTCACGTGAAACTTTGGTCACGATCCGCGCAGGCGGGCCGCGAGGCGCCCTGCGGCGCTACCAGTTCCACTCCTCGAAGCCCGGCTCGCGGCAGCGATAGCCGATCGGGCATTGCGGATTGTCGCGGGTGGGGACGAAGCGCAGCTCGGCGATCTCGGCGCCGCTGCACTGGCCGGGGCCGCTGACGAAGCGCTCCGGCGCCGTGCCGCCGGCGATCATCACGTCGCCCTCGCTCTTCACCAGCGCCATCGCCTCTGCGCAGGTCATCCGCGCCGTGCCGGCGGGACGCGGCGAGCGGGACGGCTGGGCAAGCGCCTCCGCCCCGATCGTCGCGGCGATCAGGTGAATGCACAGCAAGGCGAGGACCTGCGGCCTCATCGCGGATGGATTCCAGAATACACGACGCACCCGAGAAGAAAGTCCTCGGGCATCGCGCCATCCTGCACGGCCGGGCCGCCCGAGACTGTCACCGGAATGCGCCACCACACGGCTTTCGCCGTTGGACCGCCGCAATCGCCGGATTATGGGATTCCGGGACCACCGAGAACGCTTAAGATTTCGTGACCGCGGACGCCCCTCGGGCCGCCCCGGCACGGACCTTTCGGTCGGCCCTCCGGCACGCGCCTCCGGCGCCCGGCGTGCCGGTCGTCGTGCGCTGGAGCCCAGGGACCCGCAGATGTCCGCCCTCTCGATCCTCGACGTTTCCGCGGTGCGCGCCGCCCCGGTCGCCCGCGAGCCCTACCCGTACACGCTCGGCACCAACGTCCTGAACCCCGACGCGATCGACGCGATCCGGCGCGATTTCCCGGACATCGCCAAGCCCGGCTACCTCACCGTGGACGAGGTCGCCCTCAAGGGCCGGTTCAAGGCGCTGATCGACGAGCTGGAAAGCGACGAGTTCTCGGCCCTGCTCGGCGAGAAGTTCGGCATCGACCTCGTCTCATGCCCGCGGCTCACCACGATTATGCGGAAGAGCCAGCTGAAATACGGCTCGATCCACACCGACGGCCCGTCGAAGGTGCTGACGCTGCTGGTCTATATGAACGACGCCTGGGACGCCCCGGCCGCCGGCCGCCTGCGGGTGCTGTACGACGGCCGCAACTACGCGCCCTTCGCGGTGGAGGTGCCGCCGACCATGGGCACGATGTTCGCATTCCTGCGGGCCGACAATTCCTGGCACGGTCACGAGCCGTTCGAGGGCGAGCGGCGCGTGGTTCAGGTCGCCTGGCTCAAGGACGCCACCGAGCTCGAGCGCAAGCGCAAGCGCAACCGGACGGCGCAATTCCTCAAGGGGATCTTCGGACGCTGAACACGACGGCAGTTTCACCCAGGCTCTTGTTGGGGCATGCTTTTCACCCGCAAGCCGGCACCCGAATCGGGGCCGGATGCCTGGACCAGGGGGATCGAATGGGCGCGGTCGTGCTGGCCGATCCGGGCGAGGACGCCCGCACCGGTTCCAAGCGTCGCTTCGTCGTGCCCGGCCTCCTCGTCCTCGGCTGGGCCGGCCTGTTTACCTACAGCGTGGCCTACCTGACCGAAGACCTGCCGTTCCGTTCGCCGACCGCCGAGACCCGGCCCGCCCCGGCGCCGAAACCGCTGGGCCGCCGGGTGGTGATGCTCGACACGCCGGATGAATCCGTCCCGGACGTGCAGCGGCCGGACGCCTCGTCGCTCGCCGCCGCGCCGGCGAGCCCGCGCCAGACGGCGGCGGGGCAGCAGGCGGCGATCTCGGCTCCGGTCACGCCTTCGGCGGTCAAGCCGGCCAGCACGTCCAGCCCGGACTTCGTCGGCATCTGGGGTCCGACCGCCGATGCCTGCGCGGCCCGCTCCCGTCGCCGGGGCTACATCCCGGCCACGATCACGCAGGACCGCGCCCGGGCCGGACGGACGATCTGCAATTTTCACGACAGCCGCCGGGTCGGCAACAGCTGGGTAATGGGCGCCGAGTGCAGCGATCGCGGCCGGCACTGGTCCTCGCAGGTCCGCCTCGTGGTTGACGGCGACCGCCTCACCTGGTCGAGCGGCCGTGGCACGGCCGCCTATATCCGCTGCGGCCGGCGCGGGGGGTGATAACCTAACTCTGTCCTTGTGGGCGCAGCGAAGCAACCCAGGGAAACGCCACGGTTTGAGATCGCGCGCTGTACCGGGTTGCTTCGCTGCGCTCGCAAGGACGAAAAGGCGTCTTCGTCCGTCGGACGTGCCACCGATCCGTCAGGCGGCCCCGCTCAACCGGCCGGCGGCCGCGTCGAGAACGATCCGCGCGGCGGCCCGGCTCGGGGTGTCGTCGCCGGCGAGCCGCATCAGGCCGTCGATCCGGGCGAGCGCGTCGCTCTGCGCGTCCCGCTCCGCACCGCCGACCAGCAGGGGCAGCAGCGCCTGGGTTAGATGCTCGGCGGTGCAGTCCGCCTGGACGAATTCCGGAATGGCGTTCGCGGCCAGGATCAAATTCGGCAGCACGATGCTGGGGACTTGGATCAGGCGCCGGGCGATGAACTCCTCCGCGCGCGAGACCTTGTAGGCCACCACCATCGGGACGCCGGCCAGCGCCAGCTCCAGCGTGACGGTGCCGGAGGCCGCCAGCGCCGCCCGGGCACCCCGGAAAGCCGCGTATTTCGAGGACTCGCCGGTGAGCACCCGCACCGGGACGGGCCAATCCTGGGCCAGCCGCTCGATCAGCACCCGGTGCCGGGTGACGGCGGGCAGCACCGCCTCGACCTCGAGGATGCGGGAGACCTGTTCCAGCACCTGCCCGAAGACCGGCATCAGACGGTCGATCTCGGCGCGGCGCGAGCCCGGCAGGATCACAAGGCTGTAGGGCACCGCCTCCCGTCGCCGGCTCTCCATCGCGGAGGGACGCAAATCCGAGAAGCGCTCGATCAGCGGGTGGCCGACATAGGTGCAGGGCGGGCCGCCGAGCCGCAGATGCGCGTCCGGCTCGAACGGCAGCAGCGCCATCACGTGGTCGATGAAGCCGCGCATGCCTTTGGCCCGCCACGGCCGCCAGGCCCAGACGCTCGGCGACACGTAATCGACGATCGGAATGCCGGGCGCCGCCTTCCGGACCCGCTGGGCCACGGCATGGGTGAAGCCCGGGCTGTCGATGATCACTAGTACGTCGGGCCGGTCGCGCACCACCGCGGTCGCAGTCTCGCGGATCCGACGCAGCAGGGTCCGGGCGCGGGCGAGCACCGGCAGGTAGCCCATGACGGCGACGTCATCGAGGGGGAACAGGGAGATGAACCCCTCCTCGGCCATGGCCTCGCCGCCGACCCCGCCGAACACGGTCCCGGGCGCGGCCGCCCGCAGCGCCCGCATCAGCTTGGCCCCGAGCTGGTCGCCGGAATCCTCGCCGGCCACCAGCCAGACGGTCTTCGGCCCGTTCATAGTCCGGCCCCGGAGCGGTAGCCGACCAGAAACAGCCCGAGGCGGTCGGCCTCCGCGGCGGTGGCCACACGGTCGATCACCAGGGTGCCGCCGGCCTCGAGCGCCAGGCCGACGCAGCCGGCCGCGGCGGCGTTGCGCACGGTCCGGGGGCCAACCGCCGGCAAGTCGATGCGCAGGTCCTGGCCAAGCTTCGGCGCCTTCACCAGCACGGTCGCGGGCAGCGCCCGGCCTCGCCCGAACGGCTTGCGCCCGAGCGCCCGGGCGCGGGCGAGCATGCGGTCGGTCCCCTCCGGCCCCTCGACGGCGATCACACGCTCGCCCGAGACCGCCACCGCCTGCCCGAGATCGTAGGGCGAGAGCGCATCGAGCACCCCGCGCCCGGTGCGAATCGACGCGTCGGCATCCGTGTCGGGTCCGAGGCGGCCGAGCCGGCCCTCCGGACAGAGCAGATCTGGCGCGGCCTCGTGGACGCCGAGCACCCGGTGGCCCTCCTCCTCGACCAGGGCCAGGGCGGCGCGCAGCAGGCGGTCGTCGCCGCCCCCGGCGATCGCCCGCAGGGTCTCGCGGTTCCTGAGCGCCGCGCCGGCATTGAGCAGCGCGGCCGGGCTCGGCCGAGAGACTCCGCCCGCCGGCACCATCACGGCCGGTCCCCAGCGGCGCAGCAGCTTGAGGATCGCGGCGAGGTCGAGGAGGTCCACGGTGGCGTCGGCCCGGGCGCGCAGGGGCCGGTCGGTGAAGCCGCGTAGCGCGATCAGCCGGAACGGCCGGTGCGTCCGGTTCAGGGACTCGGCCACCAGCTCGGGCAGCCGGCCGGCGCCGGCGATCAGGACGAGCGTGCCCTCGGGTAGCGGAGCGGCCTCGGCCATGGGGAGGCTCAGGCCGCCCCGATCGGGACCGGAAGCTCGCGCGGGGTGCAGATCGAGCGCTTGCCGCCAGCGCGAATGAAGGCGAGGATCTCGGACACCGCGGCGTGGGATTCGAAGGTCGCGGCCACGTCCTCGACCCGCTCCATGAGCGTGCCCTCGGGGGCGAACAGCAGCCGGTAGGCCCGCCGGAGCGCGTGGATGTCCTCCCGGGCGAAGCCCCGGCGCTGCAGGCCGATGATGTTGAGGCCCGACAGGTAGGCGCGGTTGCCGAGCACCATGCCGTACGGGATGCAGTCGTTCTCCAGGCCCGAGAGTCCGCCCACGAACGCGTGGGCGCCGACCCGGGCAAACTGGATCACGGCGGCGCCGCCGCCCAAGATCGCGTAATCGCCGACGCTGCAATGGCCGGCCAGCATCACATTGTTGGAGAAGATGACGTGGTCGCCGACCCGGCAGTCGTGGCCGACATGGGAATTGGCCAGGAAGGTGCAGTGATCGCCGACCGCGGTCTCGAGGCCGCCCCCGCTGGTGCCGGGGTTCATGGTCACGCCCTCGCGAATCAGGCAGTCGGATCCGATCCTGAGTGTCGAGGGCTCGCCCCGGTATTTCAGGTCCTGCGGCTGGTGGCCGATGGATGCGAACGGGAAGATCCGGGTGCGGGGGCCGATCGTGGTGCGGCCGGCCAGCACCACGTGGCTGAGGAGTTCGCAGCCCTCGCCGAGCACGACCTCGGGGCCGACATGGCAGAAGGGGCCGATCCGGGTCCCGTCACCGATCACGGCGCCGGATTCGATCACGGCGCTCGAGTGGATGAAGGCGTCGCTCACTCCGTCACCAGCATGGCGCTGATCTCGGCCTCCGCCACCAGCACACCGTCGACCCGGGCCTCGCCGCGGTACCACCACATCGTCCGGCGCCGGTTCATCTTCTTCATGTGGAAGCGCACCTGATCACCCGGGGTGACCGGCTTGCGGAACTTGCACTTGTCGATGGTCATGAAGAACACCTGCTTGGTCTGCAGCTCTTCAGTCCGGATGTGACGGCAGCAGATCGCGCCGGCGGTCTGGGCCATGCCCTCGATCAGCAGCACCCCGGGGAAGACCGGCAGACCGGGGAAATGCCCCATGAATTGCGGCTCGTTGGCGGTGACGTTCTTGATGCCGACGCAGGATTCGTCGCGGTCGATCTCGACGATGCGGTCGATCATCAGGAACGGGTAGCGGTGCGGCAGCAGCTCCAGCAGCGTCTGGATGTCGGCTGTGCCCAGCTCCTCGTTTGTGTCGCCCGCCGCCTCGCTCATCGAATCCCGTACCTCGCGTCACCGCCACCTGGCGGACCGATATCCGCCCTCCATGACGGGCGGACGCCCTCTTCGGAAGAAATCGGCGGAAGCGCAAGGGTTTCCCGACGGCGCGGCCGATATCGCGACCGGGATCACTCGGCCTCGGAGGCCGGATCTTTCTCGGGATCCTTGCCCGAGCGCTCGGCCAGGCGCGCCAGCGTCGTCAGCTCGCGGAACCAGGCCCGCACCGGCTTGGCCGGCGTACCGCCCCAGCGGCTGCCCGGCGGGACATCACGGTTGACGTTGGACGAGCCGGCGATCTGGGCGCCGCGGCCGATGCGCAGATGGCCGACGACGCCGACCTGGCCGCCGAGCACCACGTAATCCTCCAGCGTGGTCGAGCCCGAGATGCCGACCCCGGAGACGATCACGCAATGGCGCCCGATCACGACGTTGTGGGCGATCTGGACCAAGTTATCGATCTTGGTGCCCTCGCCGATCACCGTATCGCGCGAGGCGCCCCGGTCGATCGTCGTGTTGGCGCCGATCTCGACATCGTCCTGGACGATCACCCGGCCGATCTGCGGCACCTTGAGATGGCTCGCGCCCATGGCGAAGCCGAACCCGTCCTGGCCGAGCCGGGCGCCGGGATGCAGGATCACCCGGTTGCCGAGCAGCGCGTGGCTCAAGGTCGTGCCCGCCCCGATGGAGCAGTCGCGCCCAATCCGCACCCCTGGGCCGATCACCGCGTTCGGGCCGATGACGCTGCCGGACCCGATCTCGACGCCGGGGCCGATCACGGCACCCGGATCGACCGTGACGCCCTCTTCCAGGCGCGCATCCGGGTGGACATGGGCGCCCGGGGCGATGCTGCGTCCGTCGAATTGGGAGCCGGGACGCATGGCGTCCGGGTGGAGGCGGCCGAGCAGGGCGGCGTAGGCCCGGTACGGGTCGCGGCTGACCAACGCGACGGTGCCGGCCGGGCAGCGTGCCGCGAAGCGCGGGCTCACCAGGCAGGCCCCGGCCCGGGTCTCGGTCAGCGCCGCGCCATAGCGGGCATTGTCCATGTAGGCGAGGTGGTGCGGCCCGGCGCTCTCGAGCGGGGCGGCTCCGGTGAGGCGGTATTCCGGGTCCGCGCCCTCGGGGAGGACCGCGCCGGCGGCGGCCGCGATGTCGGCGAGGGTGAGCGAGCCGGTCGCGGCGAAGAAAGCGGGATCTGACATGCGTGACAACGCGCCGGCCGGGGAAATCCGACCGGCGCGCGTAATTTTATCAGAACCGCGAGCCGCCCGAGAAGCGGAACGCCTGGGTCTGATCCTTGCCGATATGGCCGACCTTGCCGAGCAGCGGCACGTAGACCGACTGACCCTCGTCCTTCGTCAGGGCGTAGGCGTAATCGAAGCGGATCGGGCCGAGCGGCGAGTTCCACAGGATGGAGGCGCCGATCGAGGAGCGGATCGCGGCAGTGTCGCGGACGTTCACGCATTCCGGCTCGACGCCGATGTTGAATGCGGAGAAGTTACACTTTCCGGTCTGGGGCGAGATGCCGTTGATGAAGCCGTCGCCGTTCACGTTGAAGTTGCGCCGGCCGCTATAGCCGAACAGCGTACCGGCATCGGCGAAGACCGCGCCCTTCAGGCCCAGATCCCGCGGAATGAGCGGCAGCGGGAACTGCACCTCCAGGGTACCGCCGATATAGGTGGAGCCACCGATGGCGTTGGAGCGGGCGTCGGCGATGCCGACGTCGCGCGGGCCGATGCCGTTGGGCGCGAAGCCGCGGACCAGCGACGGGCCGAGGAAGAACTCGTCGGTGACGCGCAGCGGCTTGCCGTCGATGGCGTTAATGTGGCCGCCCTGGAACCGGACGAAGCCGATCACGTCCTCGAACAGCTCCTTGTAGTAGCGCGCATCCGCGGTGACGCGGAAGAACTTCGAGTCGCCGCCGAGACCCGCGACGTCGGGCTTCAACTCGGCGTAGAGGCCGTTGCGCGGGGCGCCGACCACGTCGAGGGTCGAGTAGGCGAGCGTCAGGCCGGCCAGCGAGGTCAGCGTGTTGCCCTGCGAGCCCTTGATGGCGATCGAGGCTTCGCCGTCATACGCGCAGTTCGGGTAGATCGCCTGGCCGCCGATGTTCCGGCCGCTGTTCGGGTCGATCGTGCCGCCGGCATAGGTCGCGGTGTAGCCCGGGATCGGCGTCGAACAGTCGTTGTACGGCCGCTTGAGGGTGTTCGGGACCTTCAGCTCGGTGTTGTACAGCGAGTAGCGCAGGGTGATGCCGAACTCCTCGGTGATCGGCAGGCCCAGGCGCAGCTGGCCGCCATACACCGTGGTCTCGTAGCGCGAGTACCGGGTCAGGTCGGAGTACTTGTAGAAGGCGTCGAAGCCGGCGGCGAGCCGGTAGCCGAGGAAGTACGGCTCGGTGAACGAGAAGTCGACGCCGCGCGAGTACTGGCCGCCGGTGCCGGCGAGGCGGACATACTGGCCGCGACCGAGGAAGTTGGACTCGGAGACCGAGACCTCGCCGATGATACCGTCCTGGGTGGAGTAGCCGCCCGCCACCGAGAACGAACCCGTGGGCTGATCCTCGACATCGATGTTGATGACCACGCGGTCGGCCGCGGAGCCGGGCTCGTTGGAGAACCGGACCTTCTTGAAGAAGCCGAGGCCGTTCAGACGCCGCTCGGCGCGGTCGGTGAGCACGCGGTTGTAGGCATCGCCTTCCGCGATATCGAGCTCGCGACGGATGACGTAGTCGCGGGTGCGGGTGTTGCCGCGGATGTTGATGCGCTCGACGTAGACGTGCGGGCCGTCCTCGACCACGAAGCCCAGGGAGACCTGGTGGGAGGCGGGATCACGCTGGCCGGTCGGGCGGACCTGGGCGAACGGGTAGCCGGCGCGGTTGACCTCGCGGGTGACGTTGTTGAGCGTCCGCTCCACGTCGTCGGCGTTGTAGACGTCGCCCACCGCGGCGGTGATCTGGCCGTCGAGTTTGGCGGTGTCGATGCCCGGCAGGCGGGAATCCACCGCCACCGCGCCGACCTTGTACTGCTCGCCCTCATTCACCGTGATGGTGATGACGTAGCCCGAGCTGTCACCCTCGACGTAGCGGGCGTCGGCGCTGACCACCTGGAAGTCCGCGTAGCCGTTCTTCAGGTAGTAGCGGCGCACCTGGTCGAGGTCGGCGGTGATGCGGTCGGGATCGTAGACGTCGGAGGTCTTGATGAACGACAGGAAGTTCATCTCGGAAGAGCTCATGAGCCCCTTCAGGGTCCGCTCTGAATAGGCGTTGTTGCCGACGAAGTTGATCGAGATGATGCCGGTCTTGTCGCCCTCGTCGACTTGGTAGATCACGTCGACGCGGCCGTTGGGCAGGTCGACGGTCCGGTAGGTAACCTTGGCGGTGCCGCGGCCGAAACGCTTGTAGACGTCGCGGATGCGGGCGAGGTCGGCGTTGACGATGGCCTCGCTGTAGGGGCCACGGGCTTTCGCCTCGACGATGCCCTCGAGCGTGGCCTTCTCGACCTTCTTGTTGCCCTCGAACACGACCCGATTGATCAGGTTGTTCTCGCGGACGGTGACCACCGTGCGACCGCCGGACTGGGCGACC
This sequence comes from Methylobacterium sp. ARG-1, assembly GCF_001262595.1. Lineage (NCBI taxonomy): Bacteria > Pseudomonadati > Pseudomonadota > Alphaproteobacteria > Hyphomicrobiales > Methylobacteriaceae > Methylobacterium > Methylobacterium sp. ARG-1. The sequence goes on along the minus strand of NZ_LHCD01000012.1, from coordinate 33,964 downwards.
TTCACGTCCGAGAACATGCCGCTGGCGAGCAGGTTGCGCCGTGCCTCCTCGGCGGAGCCGGAGGCAGTTCCAGTCACGTAGGACCGGATGGTGTCGGCATCGACGCGCTGGTTGCCCTGGACGACGATCTGCTGCGCCTGCGCGGCACCGCTCAGGACGAGGCCCGCACCGGCAGCGACTAGGACGATGGTCTTCCGCACCGACTTACGTCGGGGCTTCCCCGTCAACGACATCATGCAATCGCCCGTTTCTGTTCTGGTCGCGGGGGTTAGCCCGTCACAGGCGGCCGTTGACCGGTCGTCCTGTCACCCTGGTCCAAGCGTGGCTTCAGGTCCAAGCGTAGCTCTTAGCGGGATTCCCCTGCCAAGCAAACGCGCGGGAGGCCATCGTCAGGGGATTTTGGGGGGTCGTGGCCTTCGCGCCACTTAACGGCGCAGACCCAGCGTGGGCAAAGCGCCAATCATGGTAAACGGCCCGTAAATCTTTGCGGACACAACTGTTTTCGCGCCGGCCAATCCCGGCTTTAACGCTGTTTTAAGCGCCCGCCGGGGCGCGTTCGCGGCGCTCTCCGGGCGGGATCGCGGCGGGATTGAGGCACCGAATCCGGTGGAGATCGGACCCGGCGCCCCGCTCCGGGATCAGGTATTCCGCCAGGAGGCGCCGAGGTTGAGGATGTCGTTCCAGGCCGCGAACAGCATCAGCATCAGCACGAGGGCGAGGCCGATGCGGAACCCGATCTCCTGGGCGCGCTCGCTGAGCGGGCGGCCGCGGATCACCTCGAAGGCGTAGAACAGCAGGTGCCCGCCATCGAGGAGCGGCACCGGGAACAGGTTCAGCAGGCCGATCGAGACCGAAAGCAGCGCGATCAGGCCGACGAGACCGCCGACGCCGCCGGTCTTGGCGACCTCGCCGGACACCCGCGCGATGCCGATCGGGCCCGAGAGCTGGTCGGCGGATTCGCGTCCGGTGGCGAGCTTGCTGAGGTAGGAGAAGGTCCGCTCGACCACGAAATAGGTCTCGCGCACGCCGAGATCGAGGGAGTCCAGTGCCCCGTACCGGACGAGCCGGGCCTCCGAGCCCGAGGGCGAGCGGATGCCGAGCCGCCCGATCCGGTGGCGGCCGAACGGCGTCTTCTCCTCGTATGTCGCCGGGGTCGCCTGGATGGTGATCGGCTGGTCGCCGCGCTCCACCGTGAAGGTCAGCGGCGTGCCGGCGTTGCCGGTCACCGTGCGGTACATGGCGTTGAAGTCGCCGATCTTCTCGCCGTCGATGGCCGTGATCACGTCGCCCGGCTGGAAGCCGGCCTGGGCGGCGACGCTGCCGGGCTCCACCGAGGAGACCCGGGCGGGCAGCTCGTAGCGGCCGGCGAGCCAGATCGCCCCGGCGAACAGCAGGATCGCGAGCAGGAAGTTCGCCACCGGGCCGGCGGCCACGATCGCGGCGCGCTTGGCCACCGGCTGGGTCGGGAAACTCGTCGCCCGCTCCTGCGGGCTCATCCGGGCGATCGCCTCGGGATCCGGGATGCTCGCGCCGTTCACGTCGCCGTGGAACTTGACGTAGCCGCCGAGCGGAATGGCGCAGAGCTTCCAGCGGGTGCCGCGGCGGTCGTTGAAGCCGAACAGCTCCGGGCCGAAGCCGAGGGAGAAGGCATGCACGCCGACGCCGCACCAGCGCCCGACCAGGAAGTGGCCCATCTCGTGGACGAAGACCACGACCGTGAGCACGAACAGGAACGGGATCACGGCGCCGAAGAAGCCACCGGCGGTCCCGCCCATCGCGTTGAGGAAGTCCATGAGCCGATCCCTGGCCGTCTCTGCACCGGCGTCTCAGGCCGGCCATCGGGCCGGTTTAGCAGATCGGTGTGGTTTACCGCCAACGCAATCCGCCGGTACTGCCGCGGGAGGTCGCGGGGCGCGGGCGCGCACATCGGGGCGAACGATCCCCGCTATCCTCGGTCCCGAAGCCGTCAGTGGCCCCCGCCCCCGCCGGCGGCCGCGCGCGGGCGGCGGATCAGCGGCACGGCGCAGGCCATCGCCAGGAACAGCACGGTGAGCGCCAGGAACACGTCCTCGAAGGCCATCACCAGCCCCTGGATCCGCACCGTGTTGGACATGGCCTTGAGCGCCATGCCCGGCGCGGCGCTGCCGAAGGACTCGAAGCCGCGCTGCATGGAATCGAGCCGTTCCAGCGCGGCGTTGTTGGCCCAGGTGAAGCGCTCGTGCAGCCGGGCGAGGTGCAGGTCCCAGCGGGCGTTGAGCACGGTGTTGATCAGCGCCAGGCCGACCGCGCCGCCGAGGTTGCGGGTGAGGTTGTAGAGGCCGGAGGCGTTCTTCATCCGGGCCGGCGGCAGGGTGCCGAGCGCGATGTTGTTGATCGGGATCATGCACAGCATCAGCGAGCAGCCGCGCAGGACCTGCGGCCAGAGCAGCTCCCAGAAATCCCAGTCCTTGGTCAGCCCGGTCACGATCCAGGTGCCGCTGGCGAAGCCGACGAAGCCGATCGCCATCATGATCCGCGGATCGACCTTGCCGGAGAGGCGTCCGGCGATCGGAGCGGTGGCGAACATGCACAGCCCCGAGACGAACATCGTCTCGCCGATCATCAGCGCCGAGTAGCCGCGCACCCGGGCGAGGTAGACCGGGTAGATGTAGGTCAGGCCGTAGAGCCCGATGCCGAGCACGAAGCTCGCGACGCAACCGCTGGCGAAGTTGCGGTCGGAGAAGGCCCGCAGGTCGACGATCGGCTGCTTGGCCGTGAAGGCCCGCCAGAAAAACAGCAGCCCTGAGACGGCGCAGATGACCGCACAGGCGAAGACCGCCTCGTCCTGGATCCAGTCGTGGTTCGGACCCTCCTCGAGGACGTATTCGAGGCAGCCGAGGAAACCCGCCATGAAGGCGAGGCCGGCCCAGTCAAAGGACTTCAGCAAGGCGTGGTCCGGCTTGTCGAAATCGACCAGGAGCCAAGTCGAGATCGTCACCCCGATGCCCGGCACGACGTTGATCAGGAACAGCCAGTGCCAGGACATCAGGTCGGTGAGGTAGCCGCCGATCGTCGGACCGATGGTCGGCGCCAGCGTCGCCACCAGGCCGATCACCGGCGACACGATGGTGCGCTTCGACGGCGGGAAGATGGTGAAGGCCGCGGCGAACACGGTCGGGATCATGCCGCCGCCGATGAAACCCTGCGCGGCCCGCCAGACGATCATCTCGGAGATCGACGAGGAGGTGGCGCACATCACGCTCATCAGCGTGAAGCCCCCCGCCGAGAGCGAGAACATCCAGCGGGTCGAGAGCACCCGCGACAGGGTGCCCGAGAGCGGGATCGAGATCACCTCGGCGATCAGGTAGCTGGTCTGGACCCAGGGGATCTCGTCCCCGGAGGCCGAAAGGCCGGCCTGGATCTCATTGAGGGAGGCCGAGACGATCTGGATGTCCAGGATCGCCATAAACATCCCGAACACCATGCAGAAGAACGCCACCATGCGGCGGCGGTCCATGGGGGGCTCTGCGGCGGCCGGGATTGCGGCCGGGAGGGCGGCGCTGGCAGCCACGGCCGGGCTCAGCGGCTCGCAGCGTCGAACCGCCGGTTCGCGGCTTGGTCGAGGACCGAGCGGTCGGTGCCACCGCGGGTATCGACCCGGACCTCGGCCGAGAGGCCGGGCCGCAGCAGCCCCTCGCGGGCGACGTCCTCGGGCACGCGCACCCGCACCGGCAGGCGCTGGACGATCTTGGTGAAGTTGCCAGTGGCGTTGTCCGGGGGCAGCAGGCTGAACACCGAGCCGGAGGCCGGCGAGAACGACTCGACCACCCCGTGGATCTCGCGGTCCGGATAGGCGTCCACCGTCACGATCACCGGCTGGCCCGGGCGCATGCGCTGGACCTGCGTTTCCTTGAAGTTCGCGTCGATGTGCACGCTCTGGAGCGGGACCAGGGCGGCGACCCGCGTTCCAGGCGCCACGTAGGCCCCGGCCTCGACCGCCTTGTTGCCGACCACGCCGTCGAACGGCGCGCGGATCACCGTGAAGTCGAGGTCGCGCCGGGCGCGATCGACCGCGGTGCGCAGCTCGGCCGAGAGCCGCTCGGCCTCGCGCTTCTGGGCCTGGAGCACGTCGACATTGGCCCGGGCCGCCAGGAGGCCGGCCTCCATGCCCTTCACCGAGGCCTCGGTGCGGTCCCGGTCGGCGCGGGCTTGGTCGATCCGCGACCTGGCGACGTAATCGGCCTGCATCTGCGTCGCCCGGGCGAAATCCGCCTGGGCGCGCACGGCGTCGGCGCGGGTCGCGTCGATCTGCGCGGCGGCCTGGGTGACCTGCGCCTGCGCGGCCTCGACCTGCCGGCCGATCCGCACGATCGTGCTCTCCTGTGTGGCGAGCTTGTCCTGCGCGGCCTGGAGCGCGAGGCGGTAATCGCCGTCGTCGAGTTTGGCGATCACGTCGCCCTTCTTCACCGAGACGCCGTTCGCCACGGGGACGGATTCGAGATAGCCCGAGACCTTGGCGGCCAGGACCGAGATGTCGGCCTGCACGTAGGCGTCGTCGGTCGAGACGAAGAACCGCCCGACGCTCCACCATTGCCAACCCTCGTAGGTGCCGCCACCGAGGGCCACCGCCAGCACACCGAGCAGCAACGCCCGCCGAAACGGACGCTTGCGGGCGGGGGGCGAGTCCTGCGCGGAAGCCTGCGGCGCCTCGGCGTTGCGCGGGGTGGCGTGGCGGGGCGCCGGACCCTCGGCGCGTTCGTCCTCCACGAACGCACTGTCGGCAGCCGATCGGTCGCCATCTTCGCGAAGGGACATCGCAGAGCCTCTGGTCTCATGACCGAACCGTTCGGTCAGCCGACAGGACGCGCCTTGACGCCCGTCGAATCTGGCTTCAGGGTAGATTGACCGAACGGTTCGGTCAAGCGAAGCAGCGTCTCCGACGCGGAGCAGGGTGATGGTTCAGGGCGTGGTGCTGGAGCGGGGCTCGTCCTCGATTGAGAGCGACAAGCGGCGGCAGATCCTCGAAGGCGCGCGCCGCGTCTTCCTCGCCTCTGGGTTCGACGGGGCCAGTATGGGCGAGATCGCCCGGGCCGCAGGCGTCTCCAAGGGCACGCTCTACGTCTATTTCGACAGCAAGGAGGCCTTGTTCGAGGCTCTGATCATCCTGGAGAAGTCCAGCCTGGCCGAGACCCTGTTCACATTCGACCCAGCCGATTCGGACGTCCCAGCCGTGTTGACGCGGTTAGGGATGAGTTTCCTCACCGAGATGTCCAAGCCGGAGCACATCTCCGTGCATCGCATGGTCATCGGGGTCTGCGAGAAATTCCCGCATTTCGGGCAGGTCTATTACGAGGCCGGGCCGGCCTGCGGTGTCGCCCGGTTGGCGGCCTATCTCGATGTCCAGGTGGAGAGCGGCCGGCTGCGCATCTCCGATACAACCCTCGCGGCCCAGCACTTCCTGCATCTGTGCCTGGCGGGCCTCCTGACCCGCCTCCTGTTCGCGGCCGGCGGGATGGCGGACGAAGCCCGGAAGCGGTTTCAGGTCGCGGAGGCGGTGCGGGTGTTTCTGGCCGGGTACGGGGCGGATGCGTCGGGCGGAGCGGCCAAGGACTGATCGATCCCACGCCCCGTAGGGCCATCCGACTTCCCCCGCACGGCCTCAGCCCGAGGAAGCGGAGGCGACGACGGAGACCTCCGGCCGGCCGCGTGATCCCTGAAAACCTCCTTCGAGGCCCGGCGATCTTCGATCGCCTGGCACCTCAGGACGAGGGGATTGGGTGGGAGAGCCGGCTCAGGGGGGGCCGAAAACACCTTCGGCGGCGCTACTACCCGGCCGCGCGCAACTCCGGCAGAGCCTCGGCGCTCCAGACGCGGACATGGGCGTCGATGGCCAGCGCCTCGTCCACGTCGGCAGGCGCGGTCCGGTACTGCCCGGCGAAATGTCCGCAGGCGCGCTCGACCAGGTCGCTGATGCCGTAGAAGCCGATCCGGCCGGCGATGAAGGCGGCCACCGCGATCTCGTTCGCGGCATTCATGACGGTGGGCGCCGCCCCCCCGGCGGCGAGCGCCGCCCGGGCGATGCGCAGGCACGGGAAGCGCTCCTCGTCGGCCGCCTCGAAGGTCAGCGCGCCGAGCTTGACGAGGTCCAGGGGCCTGCCCCGGGCGATGGTCAGGCGGTCGCCGAGGCCGAGGCAGTGCGAGATCGGCACGCGCATGTCGGGGAGCGCCAGCTCGGCGGTCACGGCACCGTCGAGCCAATAGACTAGGCCGTGGATCACCGATTGCGGGTGGACGACAACGTCCAGGCGCTCGGGCTCGATGCCGAACAGGTGGTGCGCCTCGATCAGTTCCAGGCCCTTGTTCATCAGGCTGGCCGAATCGATGTTGATCTTCATGCCCATCGACCAGGTTGGATGGGCCGCGGCCTCGGTTGCGGAGGCGGCGGCGATCCGCTCCCGGGTCCAGGTCCGGAACGGGCCACCCGAGGCGGTGATCATCATGGTGCGGACATCCGCCAGCGGCCGGCCGGCGAGCGCCTGGCTGAGCGCGTCGTGCTCGGAATCCATCGGCAGGATCGTGGCACCGTAGCGCGCCGCGTCCCGCATGAAGGCGTCGCCAGCGCAGACAAGGCTCTCCTTGTTGGCGAGCGCGACCTTGCGGCCGAGCCGGAGCGCGGCATGGGTGGATTTCAGCCCAGCCGCGCCGCTCACCGCGGCGACGACGATATCGGCGTCGCGGTGAGCGGCCTCCATCACGGCGCCCTCCCCGGCCCCATTGGGGATGCCGCTGCCCGAGAGCGCCTCGGCGAGGGCCGGGCCGGCACTCGCGTCGGCGAGCGCCGCGAAGGAGGCGCCGAGCTCGCGCGCGACCTTGGCGAGCGCCACGGCGTCGCGGCCGCCGACGACGGCGCCGGTGCGGAACCGGTCGGGATGCTGGGCCAGTAGGTCGGCGGTGGAGCGCCCGATCGAGCCGGTGGCGCCGAAGACGGCGACGGTCTGGGTCACGGGTGAAACTCCCTCATCGTCACGGGATCAGACCGCTTCCACGCAGGGCGAGATAGAGCCCGGCCAACACGGCCACCGCAAAAAATCCGTCGAGCCGGTCCATGACGCCGCCATGGCCCGGGATGATCTTGCCCGAATCCTTCACTCCATAGCGGCGCTTGAGACCGGATTCGACCAGGTCGCCGGCTTGGCTGAGCACGGAGGCCAGGGCGCTCACCCCGGCCACCACCGGCAGCGAGGCGGCGCTCGGCAGGTCCAGCCCGGCGAGGTCGGCGGCCACCGCCACGAGCGAGCCGGCCGCGACCGCGCCGACTAGGCCGCCAATCGCGCCCGACCAGGTCTTGTTGGGCGAAACCCGGGGCATCAGCTTCGGCCCGCCGATCTTGCGGCCGGCGAAATAGGCCGCGATGTCGGTGGACCAGACCACGGCGAACATCCAGGCCGGGCCGACGAGGCCGATCCCGGGATCGTCGCGCAGGGCCACCGGTACCGACGCGATGGAAGCCGCCCCGAGCACGCCGGCGAGCGCCCGTACCCGGCCGAAGCCGGTGCGCGCCACCGTGGCGCAGGCTGCGGCCCCGAGGAGCAGGACGGCGAGGCAGGCGGGCGCCGGGGCGCCACCGCGCTGGCAGAGCAGCAGGGCGCCGAGCGTCGCCGCGCCCAGCGCGATCAGCACCTCGCGCGGCTCGGTCCGGCTCATCACCATCCATTCGGCGAAGCCGATGATGCCCGCGGCGAGCCAGATCCCCGCGAAGGGCCAGCCACCATAGACCAGGGCCGCGAGGATCGCCGGGGCGAGGACCACGCCCGAGGCGACGCGCAGCCAGAGCTCGCGCCGCCCGGAGGGGCGTGCGGCCGGTGGGGCGGTGGGGGTCACGCGCGTCTCGGCCTTCGCCTCAGACGTGCATGATCTCCTTCTCCTTGGCGGCCAGCACGCCGTCGATCTCGGCGATGAACTGGTCGGTCGCCTTCTGCACGTCGGCAGCCTGGCGCTTCTCGTCGTCCTCCGAGATGGCGCTGTCCTTCAGGAGTTTCTTGAGGTGATCGAGCCCGTCCCGGCGGACGTGGCGCACGGCGACGCGCGCCTCCTCGGTGTACTTGTGGGCGACCTTGACCATCTCCTTGCGGCGCTGCTCGTTCATCTCGGGGATGCGCAGCCGGATGGTCTGACCCTCGGTCTGCGGGTTGAGGCCGAGGTCGGATTCGCGGATCGCCTTCTCGACGGCGGTGACCATGCTGCGGTCCCAGACCGAGATCGACAGGAGCCGCGGCTCCGGCACGCTCACGGTGGCAACCTGCGCCATCGGCATCGACGAGCCGTAGGCGTCGACCTGGATCGGGTCGAGCAGCGAGGGCGTGGCGCGCCCGGTCCGCAGGGATCCGAGATCCTTGGAGAGCGACGCGACCGCGCCCTGCATGCGGCGCTTGATGTCGTTGAGGTCGAATTCCGGTGTGGCCATGGTGGTCGTCCCGACACGTCTGACGTTGTCTTCTCGCCCGGTACGGGCAGTCGCGGCCTCAATGGCGGAATTTTCCCGGTGCCGCAAACCTCCGGCGCATTGTCCGGAAAGCAGGCCACCGGCTTTTCGAAGACAGCGCGGCAAATCGCGAGCCGCGCTCGGCGTGCCGGATCAGGGCGCCACGAGGGTCGAGGGCGCCTCGCCCGACAGGATCCCGGCGATCGAGCTCGGCGGATGCAGGGAGCCGACCACGATCGAGAGCCGGCTCTCGCGGGCGAGCGCGAAGGCCGCGGTGTCCATCACCTTGAGGTCGCGGGCGATCGCCTCGTCATGGGTCAGCCGGTCGTAGCGCGTGGCGCTCGGATCCTTCTTGGGATCGGCCGAGTAGACGCCGTCCACCTGCGTGGCCTTGAGCACGGCGTCGCAGCGCAGCTCGGCGGCGCGCAGCACCGCGGCGGTGTCGGTAGTGAAGAACGGGTTGCCGGTGCCGCCGGCGAGCACCACCACCTGACCCTTGTCGAGATGGTGCAGGGCCGGCTGGCGGGCATAGGTCTCGCAGATCGTCGGCATCGACACCGCTGACATGGTCCGGGCCGGCACGCCGGCGGCGTTGAGCGCGGTCTCGATCGCCAGCGAGTTCATCACCGTGGCCATCATGCCCAGGGAATCACCGGTGGCCCGGTCGATCCAGCCGGCCGCCGAGATGCGGGCGCCGCGGATCATGTTGCCGCCGCCGACCACAATGGCGATCTCGGCCCCAGCCTCGATGGTCCGGGCGATGTCCTCGGCCAGGGCCGCCAGCGTGGGCGGATGGAGCCAGTAGCCGTCCGGAGCGGCCAGGGCCTCGCCCGACAGCTTGAGGAGGATACGGCGAAACGGCGTCGCTTCCGGCATCTCGATCTCCGGCTCCCCACCGCATCGCGCGAACCCGCGAGGCTTCTACGTCAGCCGCGGGAGTGGCGTCGAGGGGCGCGGAGCGATCGAGGCGGGGATCACGGGGACGATCTGCCACCGACACGCGATCGACGTGCAGCTTTGGCAGAGGAGCGGGGCCCGCCATCGGGACGGACGCCCGGGATTCCATGCGCATCGCACTCGTCATCAACGGCGCCTCCGGGGCGGTGGCATCCGGCACGACGCCGGAGGCGATCCGGGAGAAGCTGGTCGCGGCCGGGATCGAACCGCTCGGCGAGGCCGACCGGGGGGCGCCCCTGCCGGTGCGGATCGCCGCCGCGGCCTCGGAGCCCGGTATCGACGCCCTGGTGGTGGCCGGCGGCGACGGCACCATCGCGTGCGCGGCCGCGGCCCTCGTTGGTAAGACCACGCCGCTGGGCATCCTGCCGCTCGGCACCCTGAACCTCCTGGCCCGGGATCTTGGCGTGCCGCTCGATATCGACGGCGCGGTGGCCGCGCTGGTTGCGGGCGGCCGACGCCGGATCGATGTTGGTGAGGTCAATGGCCGCACCTTCCTGATCAACTCGGTGCTCGGCCTGCCCGCCCGGGTGACGCGGCACCGGGAGGCGCATCGCCGGCATCTGGGCCTGCGCAGCCTGCTGCGCTGGGTCGTGGGGATCTTGCGCCATCTCGGCCGGTATCCGCGCCTTACCGTGACCGGCACGATCGACGGCGCGGTCCGGACCTGGCGGTTCCGGCTGCTGGCGGTGGTGATCGGTGATTACGTCGAGCGCCCGGGCCATATGCTGGTGCGGGCGCCGTTAGATGCCGGGCGGCTCACGCTCTACGTCCTGGCGCATCTCTCGCTGGCCCGGACCCTGCGCCTCGCCCTCGGCTTCGCCCTGGGCGATTGGCGGCGGCTGCCGGACGTGGAGCGGGTGCCGGCGACGAACCTGGCCATCGCGTCGGAGGCTCGGGCGCTCCGGGTCATGAACGACGGCGAGGTGACCCTGATCCCCGCGCCCCTGCGCTACCGGATCCACCGGCAGGCGCTGACCGTGATCGTGCCGAAGACGGGCGGCCATCCGTGAGACGGATCAGCCATATCTCCGACCTGCATTTCGGCCGCACCGACCCGGCGGTGGTGGAATCGCTGGTCCATGAGTTGAACGCCGACGCGCCGGACCTGATCGTCGCCTCGGGGGACTTCACCATGGCGGCGCGCCCGTCGGAATTCGCCGAGGCCCGCGCCTTCCTCGACCGGCTGGCACCGCCCTGGATCGGGGTGCCGGGCAACCACGACATCTCGCCGTTCCGCCTGATCCAGCGCTTCCTGTGGCCGTTCACGCGCTACCGGCGCACCATCGCGGCCGAGACCGAGCCGTGCTTCGAGGACGCGGAGATCGGGATCGTCTGCCTGAACACGGTGCGGCGCTGGGCGCCGGAGCCGGACTGGTCGCACGGCGTGATCCGCCACAGCCAGATCGTCCGGGCCGAAGCGCGGCTGTCGGCGATGCCGGATCACCTGTTCAAGATCGTCGTGGGCCACCACCCGTTCCTGCCGCCCCCCTGGGACGCGGAAGCCCGGATGGTCGGGCGGGCCGATCGGGCCCTGGCCGCGTTCCGCCGCTGCGGGGTCGGCCTGACCCTGGCGGGCCATCTGCACCGGCACTACGCCCGCTACGCGGACCCCGAGACCCCCGAGGATTCCTTGGCGGACCGCAGCGCGGTCCGCTCGCGCCCGGGGCGGTTGCTCGCGGTCCAAGCCGGCTCGGCAACCTCGACGCGGCTGCGGGGCAACGAGCCGAACGCCTACAACCGGATCACCATCGCGGACGGTCGGGCGACCGTCACCGTGCGGCTGTGGAACGGGTGCGCCTGGGTCGATGCGGCGCCGGCATGACCGACATGGTCGCGCCGGCGCCGATCTTGTCAGCTCCCGGTGAAGACGCCGACGGAGCCGAGAAGCGTCATGACGAGACCGGACGCGAACACGCCGATCATCAAGTAGGAGAAGGTTTTCAAAGCCATGAGGAAGATCTAGCGCGGCCGTGCCGCGGCCGGTGTGCGCTGCAACACGGGGCGCGGGGGATTAGGTTTTCGCGGAAGGGCGGCACAGCCTCGATCGCAGAGAGAAGGCAAACGATGTCAATCCGTTGGCGGTTATCATCGGTATCGCGCGACGTAAAACCTCGTTCCGGCTGCGCCGCTCAACGCGACATCGCGTGAGCGGCGAGACCCCGAAGCGCAGTGGCCTCCCCGCTCCGGTGCAGCGCCACAACACGTGGCATGCCATTCTTCGACAGTTCCAGACATGCACGGATGCCGACGCATCCACCGCGTCATTCCGGGGCACCGTAGGCGAGCCCGGAATCCGGAAACACTGGTCGAGCGAGGTGCTGCACCGCCTGCGGGTCTGGATTCCGGGCTCGGTTGCGCGGCTCCGGAATGGCAGGGCGGTTCGTTCTGCTGCCGACCCACTGCTGACCGGCGGCCCTCCCACCCAACGCCTCCATCCCGCGGTGACGGAGCCTAGCGGAGGGGTCGAAGGAGGCCGTCCGCTGCGCGGCGCAAACCGTCGTCGAAGCCGCCAAGACACAAGAAAACCCCGCCCGGCTCACGCCGGACGGGGTCGCGAAATCGTCAGACCGAAAGGTTCGGACGAATCAGGCGCGGCCGGCCTGCTGGGCGACTTCGGTGGCGAAGTCCGGGCCCTCTTCCTTCTCGATGCCCTCGCCCAGCGCGTAGCGGACGAACGCCGTCAGGGTGACGGGTCCGCCGACCTTGCCGGCGGCTTCCTTGAGCACCTGGCTGACCGTCTTCGAGCCGTCATGCACGAAGGGCTGCTCCAGGAGGGTGACCTCCTTGTAGTAGCTCTTCAGGCCGCTCTCGACGATCTTGGCGAGCACGTGGTCCGGCTTGCCGGCGTTCTTTTCGCGCAGGATGTTCGACTCGCGCTCCAGGGTCGCGGCATCGACGCCGGAGGCGTCCAGCGCCACCGGGTTGGTGGCGGCGACGTGCATGGCGATCTGGCGGCCGAGATTCGACAGCGCGTCGACGTCGCCCTCGGACTCGAGCGCCACGAGCACGCCGATCTTGCCCAGCCCGTCCGAGACCTGGCTGTGGACGTAGGAGGCGATGACGCCCTTCTTGACCTCGAGCTTGGCGACCCGGCGCAGGTTCATGTTCTCGCCGATGGTGGCGATCAGGCTCTGCAGCTTCTCCGAGACGGTCTCGGTGGCGCCCGGGAACTTGGCGGCCTGGAGGCCCTCCAGGGTGCCGTCGGTGTTCAGCGCGATCTTGGCGGCCTCACGGGCGAAGGCCTGGAAAGCGTCGTTGCGGGCGACGAAGTCGGTCTCGGAATTCACCTCGACGATCGCGGCATGATGGCCGGCGGATTCGACGGCGACCAGGCCCTCGGCGGCGACGCGGCCGGCCTTCTTGGCGGCCTTGGCAAGGCCCTTCTTGCGCAGCCAGTCGATGGCCGCCTCGATGTCGCCCTGCGTCTCGTTGAGCGCGCCCTTGCAGTCCATCATGCCCGCGCCGGTCTTCTCCCGGAGCTCCTTCACCATCGCGGCGGTGATGTTGGCCATGGCGGTCCCTTTCGTGTGGTCTGGATGAGAGAGGCCCGGCGCGCGGGTAAGCGGCCGGGCCCGGTATGCCTGGGTTCACGACGCCCCGATGACAGGGCGCCGCGACGTACCGAGAGTTAGACCGCGGCGGCGGCCTCGACGAAACCGCGGGCCTGCGAAACCCACGAATCGCGGTCGATGCGGCCGTTGAGCTTCAGGTCGGAATCGACCTTGGCGACCTCGTCCGGGGTCATCGCGGCAATCTGCCAGTAATGGTAGATGCCGGCATCGTTGAGCTTTTGGACGATCTGCGGACCGGCGCCGTGCAGCTTGGTCAGGTCGTCCGGCGCGCCGCGCGGGGCGGCGAGCAGCTCGAAATGCTCGGTCGACTCGGCGAGCATCGCCACGTCGGCCGGATCGAGCGCGTCGGACTCGACCGAGACGGCCGCGTCGTCGTTGGCCGGCAGCTCCTCGGCCTGCGGCTCCTCGGAGGCGCCGAGATCGACGCCCGACGAGCCCTGGGCGCGCGAGATGCCGTCGATGGCGGCCTTGGCGATCAGGTCGCAGTAGAGCGCGATGGCGCGGCCGGCATCGTCGTTGGCCGGAACGATGTGGGTGATGCCGTCCGGGTTGCAGTTGGTGTCGACGATGGCGGCCACCGGGATCCCGAGGCGGTTCGCCTCCTTGATCGCCAGCTGCTCCTTGTTGGTGTCGATCACGAACAGCAGGTCGGGCACGCCGCCCATGTCCTTGATGCCGCCGAGCGCCTTCTCGAGCTTGTCCTTCTCACGGGACAGCATCAGGCGCTCTTTCTTGGTCAGGCCCGGGCCGCCGGTCTCCAGCGTCTCGGTGACCTTGCGCAGGCGCGCGATGGAGCCCGAGATGGTCTTCCAGTTGGTGAGCATGCCGCCCAGCCAGCGGGAGTTGACGTAGTACTGGGCCGAGCGCTTGGCGGCGTCGGCGATCGTGTCGGCCGCCTGGCGCTTGGTGCCGACGAACAGCACGCGGCCGCCCTTGGCGACGGTGTCGCTCACCGCCTGCAGCGCGGTGTGCATCGCCGGCACGGTCTGGGCCAGGTCGATGATGTGGATGTTGTTGCGGGTGCCGAAGATGTACGGCTGCATCTTCGGGTTCCAGCGGTGGGCCTGGTGACCGAAATGGGCGCCCGCCTCGAGGAGCTGACGCATAGTGAAATCGACGGCCATGTCTTTGTACTCTCCGGTTGGATCCGCCGCGGAGGGATGCAGCCGCCCGACGTATTCGGACGGCCACCGGAAGACGCCTCATTCAGGCATGAGGCCGGCTCCGCGTGTGGGATGGGCGGGCGCTTAGCAGAGCCCGGGGCGGGACGCAAGGTTTCGGGTGGAATCGAAGGGCGACCGCCTCTCAGGGCTTGTAACCCGAGGCCTCCGACACCGATAAGTCGCCGCATGGCGGGCGTCGCAGGAGAGACGCTGAAATTTGCCCGGACCCTCCGGGACAAGGCCAAGCTCTCGCCCGAGCAGGCCGCGGGTTTGGCCGATGCCAGGCTGAAGCGTTTCGGGGCGATCTCGTCACCAAGGCAGATCTGCGCGCCGAATTGGCGGAGACCCGCACCGAAATCCTGCGCTCGGTCGCCGGATTGATTGGCTTTCAGATGCTGGCGATCACCGGAGCCGTCGTCGCCCTCGTCCGGTCGCGTCATTAAGGCCGCAGTCCAGCTGGACAGCGATCAGCTGCCCGCGAACACGGCGGCGATATCCGCCGGACCCATAACCCGGTAGCCCCCGGCCGGCAGGTCCGCCGGTAGGTCGAGCCCACCGACCCGATCCCGATGCAAAGCGACGACGTGGTTGCCGATGGCGGCGAAGATCCGGCGCACCTGGTGATAGCGGCCTTCCGTCAGCGTCACCGCGCAATGGGTGGAATCCTCGACATCCAGATGCACCGGCAGCAAGGGCCGGTCCTCGCCCTCGAGCATCAGCGTGCCGGACGCGAAGGTCGCTCCCTCGGTGCCGTCGAGGGGCCGGTCGAGGGTGACCCGATAGCGCTTGGCCACATTCGCCTTGGGCGCGATGATCCGGTGCAGGAGCGCGCCGTCATCGGTGAGCAGCAGAAGGCCGGAGGTCTCCTTGTCGAGGCGCCCCACGGTGGAGAGCGGCGGGTCGCGGCGGCGCCAGCGCTCGGGCAACAGCCCGTAGACGAGGGGCCCGGCTTCCTTGTGCGAGCAGGTCACGCCGAGCGGCTTGTGCAGCATCAGGCACAGCCCCGGCAGCGGATCGACTGGCGCGCCGTCGATGGTCAGACGCTCCGGAAGATCGGGATCAAGGGCGATCCGGTCGCCGGCATCCGCCAGCTCGGCGCCGTCCAGCAGGATCGCGCCGGCGCGGGCCAGCCCCTGGATCTCGCGGCGCGACCCGTAACCGAGATTGGCCAGCAGCTTGTCGAGGCGGACGGATTTCGCTGCCTTCATCGGCGCGCCTCGTAGACCCGGTAGCCCCCGGCCTGCACCGAGACCGAGACGTCGCGGAACGCGGCGCCGAGAGCCGTCTCGTAGGGCAGGTGCGCATTGGCCACGAGCCACAGGGTGCCGCCCTTGCGCAGCGCCTCCGCGGCCCGGGCGATGAAGGTGCGGCCGAGCGCCTGATCCTCGGTTCCGCCGTCGTGGAACGGCGGGTTCATCACGACGAAGTCGAGGCTGCCCGGCACCGTGCCGGCCGCCCGGATATCGGCCCAGACGATCGTCGCCCGCGGATCGGCGACGTTGCGATGCGCCATCTCGACGGCGCGGCGATCGATCTCCACCAGCGTCAGCGCGGTGACCGCGGGCGAGCCCAGGATCGCCCGGGCGAGGATCCCGAGGCCGCAGCCGAGATCGGCCCCCTTGCCCTTCAGCGGCGGCAGATTCGCCAGGAGCAAAGCCGTACCGGGATCGAGCCGATCCCAGGAGAAGACGCCGGGCTGCGTGCACAGAGCGAGATTGTCGACGTGGCGCGGGCCACCCTCGTCGATCGCCGCGGCAAGCCCGGCCGGTTCGGGCGGTCGCACGAGCCGGCAGATCCGATGGTGGCGGCGCGGCTCGTCGGCGGCGTGACACCCGAAAGCGGCCAGTTCCTTGGCCAGCCGCGTGCCGCCCCGGTCCTTCGGAGCGAGCGCCAGCATCCGGCCGCCGGGCACGAGCGCCCGCAACGTGTGAGCGAGCACGTAGCGCCGCTCGATCGTGCCTGGGGGCGCCAGCACAGTCGCGGCATCGAGGCTGCCCTCGGTCAGGTCCTCGAGCCGGGCTGAACCGGGGATCAGGGGGGAAAGCTGGACGGCGTCGCCGGGAACCTCTGCGAGGTCGACCGGCGGCAGGCCGTAAACGGCATGGCGCATGAACAATTCAGGATCTGGAGAGCTGGCATCGGAACGCGAATCCACAGCGGAGCGGGAAGCCCGCACCCGACTCGGATCATCCGGAGGGAACGTCGCCTGTTACCCGGAATGGCTCCGAAAGCCCAGCCTCGGGGTCGTCGCACGGGCCTGGTCGGAGGGCAGACCGTCTGCCACGGGTGAGCCCCTGCCCCTGCGCCATCGGGGTGGTTCCCGAATCCCCGAACGCGGGTCTATCTTGCGGTCATGACTGCTCCGAACGACCCGCGCCCGACCCTCCAGCATCCGGACGACGATCCCTACCTGTGGTTGGAAGAGATCGACGGGTCGGAGGCGCTGGCCTGGGTCGAGGCCCGCAACGCCGAGACCCTGGCCCGCTACGGCGATGCCGGCTTCGCCCGGGATCGCGACACCGCGCGGACCATCCTGGATCGGCCGGAGCGTATCCCGTTCGTCTCGCGCCGGGGCGGGCTGCTCTATAATTTCTGGACGGATGCCGAACACCCGCGCGGCCTGTGGCGCCGGACCGACGAGGCGAGCTTCCGGTCGGAATCGCCAGACTGGGATATCCTGCTCGACCTCGATGCGCTCGCCACTGCGGAGGGCGAGGATTGGGTCTGGGCTGGGTCGTCGGTCCTGAAGGACGGTCACGACCGCGCCCTGCTGTCCCTCAGCCGGGGCGGCGGCGACGCCAAGGTCGTGCGCGAGTTCGACCTGATCAGCCGCAGCTTCGTGGCGGACGGCTTCGTCCTGCCGGAGTCGAAGGGCGGTGCGGCCTGGCTCGACCGCGATACGCTGCTGATCTCGAGCGCCTACGGCGACGGCATGGCCACGCGCGCGGGCTACCCCCGCACAGCTCGGATGTTGTCACGCGGATCGGATCCTCAGGCCGCCGCGGTGCTGTTCGAGGTGCCGGAGACCAGCATGGCCGCCTGGGCCTCGGTGGACCGGGAGACGGGCGTCGAGCGGCTGGTCTTCGTCGATCAGATCGGCTTCTTCGACACGACGATCCACCTCGGCGACCGGAACGGCCCGCGCACGCAGCTCGACCTGCCCTCGGATGCCGACGTGCAGATCGACCGGGATTACCTCGCGGTGCGACCACGCCAACCCTGGCTCGTGGGCGGCATGGAGCACGCGACCGACACGGTGCTGGCAATGCCGCTGTCGGCCTTCCTGGAGGGTCGCCGCGACCTCACGGTGCTGTGGCGGCCGGACGAGCGCCGGGCGCTCCAGGACGTGTTCTGGTCGGCGGGGCGCCTGTTCGTCCACGCGCTCGACGACCTGCGTCCGACCTACACGATCTGCACGCCCGAAGGGGGTGCCTGGACGACACGGCCGCTCGACGGGCTGCCGGCCCTCGGCAGCGTCCATGTCTGGCCCCTCGACGGCGACCCCGAGGAGGCGGACGGCACCTTGCTCGCGACC
Source organism: Methylobacterium sp. ARG-1 (assembly GCF_001262595.1). Taxonomy (NCBI): domain Bacteria; kingdom Pseudomonadati; phylum Pseudomonadota; class Alphaproteobacteria; order Hyphomicrobiales; family Methylobacteriaceae; genus Methylobacterium; species Methylobacterium sp. ARG-1. The sequence goes on along the minus strand of NZ_LHCD01000012.1, from coordinate 16,276 downwards.
GTGCACGACCCGGTGACGCCCGCGACGCTGCTCAGCATCCCGCCGAGCCTCGAAGCACCCTCGGTGCTGCGCCGAACCCCGCCGGCTTTCGACGCGCAGGGCCTGCGGGTCACCCGCCACGAGGCAATCTCGGCGGACGGCACGCGGGTTCCCTACGTCCAGACCGGACCGGAGGCCCTGACCGGCGAGGCTCCGGTGCATATGACCGCCTATGGCGGTTTCCGGCTTCCGCTGCTGCCGAGCTATTCCCCGGTCCTGGGCAAGCTCTGGCTGGAGCGGGGCGGCACGAGCGTCGTCGCCAATATCCGCGGGGGCGGCGAGTTCGGCACACGCTGGCACGATGCCGGACGCCGGGAGGGCAAGGCGCGGGCCCATGGCGATTTCGCCGCGGTGGCGGCCGACCTCGTCGCGCGCGGCGTGACCCAGCCGGGCCGGATCGCCGCGGAGGGCGGCTCGAATGGCGGCCTGCTGATCGCCAACATGCTGACCCGCTATCCGGAGCGGTTCGGGGCGCTGTTCTGCACGATCCCGCTGATCGACATGCGCCGCTACACCAAGCTCCTGGCCGGGGCGAGCTGGATCGCGGAATACGGCGACTCGGACGATCCGCAGGATTGGGCTTTCCTCGGCGCGATCTCGGCCTACCACACCGCCGAGGCCGGCCGGCCCTACCCGCCGATCCTGCTGGCCACCAGCCGCCGCGACGACCGCGTTCATCCCGGGCATGCCCGCAAGATGGCCCGGAAGCTGAACGCCCTCGGCTACGCCGCGTCCTTCTACGAGCCTGCCTCCGGGGGGCACGGCTACGGCAAGGACAATGCCGAGACGGCATCGTTCCTGGCGCTCGGCCTGACCTTCCTGCGTCGCTCGATCGGCTGGGATGCCCCGGAGGCCTAAAGTCCGGGTTTCAAAAGGTCTTCGACCTTTTGCGGGTGCAGGGCAGAGCCCCGCAAGTCTCGGGGACTCCGCCGAAGGGCGAGCCCCAGGAAACCCGGTTCAGCCGCGGGGGAATTCCAGGCCCATCTCGCGGTAGCGGGCGGGGTCGTCGGCCCAGTTCTCACGCACCTTCACGTGCAGGAACAGGTGGACCTTGGCGTCCGCCGCCTCGGCGATCTCGATGCGGGCCGCCTGCCCGATCGCCTTGATGGTCTGGCCGCCCTTGCCGAGCACGATCGAGCGCTGGCTCTCGCGCTCGACGAAGATCGTCTGCTCGATCCGGACCGATCCGTCCGGCCGGATCTGCCACTGGTCGGTCTCGACCGTGGATCGGTAGGGCAGCTCCTCGTGCAGCCGGTCGTAGATTTTTTCCCGGGTAATCTCCGCGGCCAGCATGCGCAGCGGCGCGTCCGAGACCTGATCCTCCGGGTAGAGCCACGGGCCCGGCGGCATCCGGGCGGCGAGCGCGCGGCGCAGGTCGCCGACGCCGTCGCCCTTAAGGGCCGAGATCATGAAGGTCTCGGCAAACGGCGAGGCCGCGTTGAGCTTGGCAGCCAGATCGAGCAGCCGCTCCCGCGGGATCAGGTCGATCTTGTTGAGGATCAGCATCTTCTCGCGCTTCACGTCGCCGAGGCGGCTCAGGATCGCCTCGACCTCCTCGTCCAGGCCCTTGCGGGCATCGACCAGCAGACAGACCGCGTCCGCGTCGGCCGCGCCGCTCCAGGCCGAATGCACCATCGCCCGGTCGAGGCGGCGCTTGGGCGCGAAGATGCCCGGGGTGTCGACCAGGATGACCTGGGCCGAGCCCTCGATCAGGATGCCGCGCACGAGCGCCCGTGTCGTCTGCACCTTGCGCGAGACGATCGAGACCTTCGTGCCGACCAGGTTGTTGAGGAGCGTCGACTTGCCGGCATTCGGCACGCCGATCAGCGCGACGAAGCCCGCCCGTGAATCGGGGGGCGTACCCGGAAGCGCCGATGGCGCCTTGAGGGCCGGCCCCTCGGCATGCCCCTTGTCCTGTCCGTCGTCTTGTTCGTGGTCGGTCATGCTGTCTCCGTCGGCCCCGTCTCCGGGACGGTGCCGATTCCCTCGCGCTCCATCAGCGCACGGGCGGCCTCCTGCTCGGCGACACGCTTCGAGGTACCCTCGCCGTGACCCGGTTCAAGCCCCTCGACCTGTACGGCAATGCGGAACCGGGGCGCATGATCCGGGCCGGTGCGCTCGACCACCGCGTAGACGGGGATCGGCAGGCTCCGGCCCATGGCCCATTCCTGCAGGGCGGATTTGGCGTCGCGGCCGCGATGGGCCGCCATCGGCTCGGCCGGATGGAAATGCGCCTCGACGATTACCCGGGCGGCCTCGAAGCCGGCATCGAGGTAGATCGCACCGAGAATCGCCTCGCAGACGTCGGCCAGGATCGTCTGGTTGCGCCGGCCGCCGCCCATCACCTCGCCCTGGCCAAGGATCAGATGCGGCCCGACCTCCCAGGAAGCCGCCACCGCCGCGCAGGTCTCCCGGCGCACGAGGCCCGCCAGGCGGCGCGACAGGTCGCCTTCGTCCGCGTCGGGAAAGGCGGCGTAGAGCCGGTCGGCCACGGCGAGCCCGAGCACCCGGTCGCCCAGGAACTCCAGGCGCTGGTAGCTGCCGCCGCGCCCGGTGGCCTTGCTGGTATGGGTGAGCGCCCGGGTCAGCAGGTTCTGATCGGCGAAGCTGTGGCCGATCCGCTCCTCCAGAACGCCGAGCGGGGGCCTGGGCTTAGGGGAACGCCGCGCCCGGGAAGACGGTCGGGCCTGTCCAGCCTCGTCCAAGTTCGGGCCGTTCAATGGATGGTTGAGAACAGGCGCGACCAGCGCACATGGGCCGGCCAGTTCCAGAGCTGCCAGGCCGGTGTGCCCTCGTCGATCGAGAAGAAGATCATCTCGGCGCGCCCGACGAGATTGGCGAAGGGCACGTAGCCGACGCTCGCGAGATCGCGCGAGTCGGTGGAGTTGTCGCGGTTGTCGCCCATCATGAAGAAGTGCCCGCTGGGCACGGTGTAGAGTTCGGTCTTGTCCCAGAAGCCGTTGTCGCCGTCGCGCTCGATCACCCGGTGGACGACGCCGTTGGGCAGCGTCTCGAGATACTGGGGCACCTTGGTCGCCTGGCCGTAGGGATCGGTGGTCTCGTAATCGGCGATCCGCTCGCGCTTGACCGGCTTGCCGTTGATGTTGAGCACGCCGTCGATCATCTGGATCTTGTCGCCCGGCAGGCCGATCACGCGCTTGATGTAATCCGTGGCGTTGTCCTTGGGCAGCTTGAACACCGCGATGTCGCCGCGCTTCGGCTCGGCCGCCCAGACGCGCCCGTCCGCTTGGATCGGAATGTATTCCGAGAGCGGCAGGGAGTATTTCGAGTAGCCGTAGGAATACTTCGAGACGAACAGGTAATCGCCGATCAGCAGCGTCGGCACCAGCGACCCCGACGGGATGTTGAACGGCTGGAACAGCAGCGTGCGCACCACCAGGGCGATCAGCAGCGCCTGGACGCCGACCTTCAGCGTCTCGCGGATGCTGGCCCAGGTGCCGGTCTCGACCGGTTTCGTCAGCGGCTTGCCGTCGTGATCCACGCGTGCGCGTTCCATCTTCAGACTCAGATTCCGTCGCCGGAGCACGCCCCAGCTCTTCCGTTATCGTACGACGGGGCCGGGACCGGCTTCCGCCCGTCCGCATCATACGCCAGCCGCCCGCGAGGCCCGGCCTCGCCGCCTGCGGCTGATCTGCGGTTGTCCCGAGGAATGCGCCGCAATCGTGTCCGCTGGTGCGGCGGTCTAGACCAAGCGCGAGCCCCCGGCAACGCGCGAGGGTAGCGGGCTAATCCGCCATCCCGGGTCTCACACGGGCAGCGCCTCGATGATCACGAAGGCTTGAGCCATGGGCGGATCGTCCGTGAGGCTGACATGCAGCCGGACCTCATGCCCCGCGGGCAGCATCTCGGCGAGTCGCGCGGCGGCACCGCCGGAGAGCCGCAGTGTCGGCTGGCCGGAGGGCAGGTTCACCACCTCCATGTCGCGCCAGAACACGCCGTTGCTGAGGCCGGTGCCCAGGGCCTTGGCGCAGGCTTCCTTGGCGGCAAAGCGCCTGGCGTAGCCCGGCGCGCGGGCGGCGCGGCGGTCGCAGCGTGCGCGCTCGCCATCGGTGAACACCCGGTGCGTGAAGCGGTCGCCATGGCGCTCGAGCGTCCGGGCGATCCGGTCGATGTCGCAGAGATCCGAGCCGATGCCGATGATCATGGGCGCCGCGCACGGTCCATGGCGGCCCGCATGTCGCGCACCGCCTGGGCGAGCCCGACGAAGATCGCGTCGGCGATCAGGGCGTGGCCGATATTCAGCTCCCGGATCTGCGGCAGCGCCGCCACCGGCCCGACGCTCCGGACCGTGAGCCCGTGCCCGGCATGGATCTCCAGGCCGAGCCCGGCGCCGTGCTCGGCCGCCCGCGTGATCCGCGCCAGTTCGTGGGCAACCCGCGCATCATCGCCCGCCACGGCGGCCTCGCAATAGCTGCCGGTGTGCAGCTCGACCACCGGCGCGCCGAGCGCACGGGCGGCGTCCATGACCGCGGGCTCGGGCTCGACGAAGAGCGAGACGCGGATCCCGGCCTCGGCCAGGGCGCGGATCCGGGGGGCGAGGTGATCGCGTCCGCCGACGATGTCGAGGCCGCCCTCGGTGGTGCGCTCCGCGCGCTTCTCCGGCACCAGGCAGGCGGCATGGGGGCGTGTCGCCAGGGCGATCGTCACCATCTCATCCGTGGCCGCCATCTCGAAGTTGAGCGGTACGGTGAGATCGCGCTTCAGCGCGGCGATGTCGGCGTCGCGGATGTGGCGCCGGTCCTCGCGCAGATGCGCGGTGATGCCGTCCGCCCCGGCCTCGACCGCCAGGAGGGCGGCCCGCACCGGGTCGGGATAAGACTCGCCGCGGGCGTTGCGCACCGTGGCGACGTGGTCGATGTTGACGCCGAGGCGCAGCTTTTCGGAGATCATGGGCCGATCCGTCCCGGGGCCGCCACGGTCCGGCGGGCGCCCTCGAACCGCCGATATGTTGGCGATCCGCCCGATGGGCAAGCCGCGCCGGCGCTCAGGCGGACGAGCCGCGTCGAGACCGGCCGGTCTTGCCAGCCTGCGAAAAACCGATTATGCGGCGCCCCTCGCGTTCGCTCCGGCCGGGGGCTGAACGGACGGTGCCGCTTGCGGCATAGGATCCTGAACGATCCGTCGTCCGGTGTCTCCGCCTTCGATCAACCGCTCGGGCCTGCAAAAACGGCTCGAAGGGCTTGGCGCCGAGCGTCTCGCGAATGAACCGGCCCGAACCAGCCGCCTCCGGGCGGCCGGGCTCCTTTTGACACTGAAAGGCCCGATATGCCTCTCTACGAGCACGTGCTCTTGGCCCGGCAGGACGTGACGTCCCAGCAGGTCGAGACGATGATCGACACCTACAAGGGTGTGATCGAGCAGAACGGCGGCCGCCTCGAGAAGATCGAGATGTGGGGCGTGAAGTCCCTGGCCTACCGCATCAAGAAGAACCGCAAGGCGCATTTCGCGCTCCTCAACATCGACGCCCCCCCGGCCGCCATCGCCGAGATGGAGCGTCAGATGCAGATCTCCGAGGACGTGCTGCGCTTCATGACCGTCCGGGTCGAGGATCTCGATTCCGAGCCGTCGGCGATGATGCAGAAGCGCGACCGCGACGACCGCAAGGATCGCGAGCGCGGCCGGCGTCGTGACGATGACGGCTTCGGTGGCGGCGGCGGGTTCGGCGGCGGCGAGCGCCCCGAGCGCGGCGATCGTCCCGAGCGCAGCTTCGGCGGGGAGGGCTAAACCATGGCTTTCGGTGCTGGTGCGGGCGGCGGACGCCGTCCCTTCTTCCGTCGTCGCAAGACTTGCCCGTTCTCCGGCGCGAACGCGCCGAAGATCGACTACAAGGACGTCAAGCTCCTGTCCCGCTACGTCTCCGAGCGCGGCAAGATCGTCCCGTCCCGCATCACCGCGGTCTCGGCCAAGAAGCAGCGCGAGCTCGCCCAGGCGATCAAGCGCGCCCGCTTCCTCGGCCTGCTGCCCTACGTGATCAAGTAGGCTGCTTCGACTGGCCGGCCCGGCATCGACCCGGGCCGGCTTCCTCAGAGAGCGATACCACATCGCTCGATCGTTGGGGCGCAGTGACGCCTCTAACCCTGCCGTGACGGCAGCGGGACAGCGGAACCCATGGCACAGCATATCGGCATCGGTATCGGCGCGGGCCTCGTCTCCGCACTCCTGTTCGGGGTGCTGCTGAAGGCGACCCCGCTGGCGATCCTGCTCTACCTCGTAGCGCCTCTGCCGATCCTCATCGTCGGCCTGGGCTGGAGCCACAAGGCCGCCCTCACGGCGGCGGCTGCCGGTAGCTTCGCTCTGGCGCTCGTGATCGCGCCCTTCATGGGCCTCGCCTACGCCGCCTACATCGCCCTGCCGGCCTGGTGGCTCGCCTACCTGACGCTGCTCGGCCGCGAGACGCCCTCCGGCCTCGAATGGTACCCGACCGGCCGCCTCCTCGGCTGGACCGCCGCCACGGCCGCCCTCGCCTTCATCGCCATCGCGGTCCTGTCCTCGCCGAACCACGCGGCCTTCGACGCGCAACTGCGCGGGCTCGCCCGCACGCTGGTGCAGGTGCGCGACCCCGCCGCCCGGCCGGCGACCGAGACTCGCCGCCCCGACGCGCCGCAAGCCGAGGCCGGCTCTCCCGCCCCCGACGCGGGGACCGAGCCGGACGCGACGCCCAAGCCCGGCCAGGACGAGGCCGAGGTGACGCGGGGCGAAGTCGCGGACGCCCTCGCGCGCGTCGTGCCGGCCTTCGCGGCCAACGGGCTCACCCTGCTCCTGACCTTCTATCTGTGGGCCTCGGCGCGGATCGTGAAGATTTCCGGTCGCCTGCCCCGGCCCTGGCCGGACCTGCCGTCGACCGCCATGCCGCGCACGACCCTGGTAACCCTGGCAGCCGCCGTGCTGATGTGCTTCGCCCCCGGCTTCATCGGCGTGTTCGGCGTCGCGCTGGTCGGCGCCTTCAGCGCGGCCTTCGCGCTCCAGGGGCTCGCCGCCTTCCACGACCGCTCGCGCGGCCGGCCAGGGCGCGGGCTGATGCTGTTCGGCATGTACCTGATCCTGTTCGTGACCCAGGGCGTCGCCCTGGTGGCACTCACCCTGTTCGGCCTGGCCGACACCGCCCTCGATCGCCGCCGTCCGAAGGACAACCCGGCGCCGTGAGTCCCCGGCCCGTGCGGCCGACCAACTGAAGGAGAATGACGATGGAAGTGATCCTGCTCGAGCGCGTGGCCAAGCTCGGCCAGATGGGCGAGACCGTGAACGTCCGCCCGGGCTTTGCCCGCAACTTCCTGCTCGCCCGCGGCAAGGCGCTGCGCGCGACGGAATCCAACAAGAAGCACTTCGAGTCGCAGCGCGCCCAGCTCGAGGCCCGCAACCTCGACCGGAAGAAGGACGCCGAGGCCGTCGCCGAGAAGCTGAACGGCCAGAGCTTCATCCTGATCCGCCAGTCGGGCGAGACCGGCGTGCTCTACGGCTCCGTCTCCACCCGCGACCTCGCCGAGGTGGTGGCCAAGGAGGGATTCACCGTCGATCGCGGCCAGTTCATCCTGAACCAGCCGATCAAGACCCTGGGCCTGCACACCGTCCCGGTGGTGCTGCACCCCGAGGTCGAGGTCCAGATCACGGTCAACGTCGCCCGCAGCCCCGAAGAGGCCGAGCGTCAGGCACGTGGCGAGTCGGTCACCGAGCGTGAGGCGTTCAACCTCGACGACCTCGGCCTGGAGGTCGGCATGGCGCTGGCCGATGCCGGCGAAGGTGCCGACGACCGCGGCTGATTCCGTCGGGATCCATGGTCAGCGCCGCTCCGCAAGGGCCATCCGGCTCGCGCGGGGCGGCGTCGCCAGCATCCCTGTATAGCGGTGAACATTGGGGATCATTCGCCCTAAGACTTGACACGTTCCAGTTTTGTTCCAGCATGGACGCCCGCCCCTCGCGAGAGTCGGCGGGCGTCCGTTCGTCCGGGCCGAGGACCGGATGAGCCGGCCGTCGGCTAGGCTTCGGTAACCTTACCGTGGCCAATGTCGCGCGGTGTGATCCTGGTGCGCCCGTCGCGGCGCCTGATTCGGAGTCGTCCGCCGATGGCCCTGCCCAATGCGCTCACGGCCAAGCTGGAAGCGGTTCAAGCTGAGTACCGCGTCGCCCCGCACAACATCGATGCGGAGCAGGCGCTGCTCGGCGCCATCTTGGTGAACAACGACGCCTATTACCGGGTGTCGGACTTCCTCCTGGCCGAGCACTTCATGGAGGATGCCCACCAGCAGATCTTCTCGGTGGCTGCCTCGCTGATTCGGGCCGGCAAGCTTGCCACGCCCATCACCATGAAGACCTATCTGGGCGACGCCGATTTCGGCGGCCAGACGGTGATGCAGTACCTCGCGAGGCTGGCCGCCGACGCCACCACGGTGATCAATGCCGGCGCCTACGGCCGGACGATCTACGACCTCGCGATCCGCCGTCGCCTCATCACGATCGGCGAGGATCTGGTGAACGGCGCCTACGAGGCGCCGGTGGAGCAGGCGCCTCGCGACCAGATCGAGGAGACCGAGCGCCGGCTCTACGAGCTCGCCGAGGCCGGGAAATACGACGGCGGCTTCCAGAAGTTCTCCGACGCGCTCACCGCCGCGGTGGACATGGCCGCCAAGGCCTATCAGCGCGACGGCAAGCTCTCGGGCATCGCCACCGGCCTGTCCGACCTCGACGCCAAGATGGGCGGCCTGCAGCCCTCCGACTTGATCATCCTCGCGGGCCGCCCGGCCATGGGCAAGACCTCGCTGGTGACCAACATCGCCTTCAACATCGCCAAGGCCTATCGCGGCGAGAAGCAGGCGGACGGCACGATGCAGACCGTCAACGGCGGCATCGTCGGGTTCTTCTCGCTCGAAATGTCGGCCGAGCAGCTCGCCACCCGTATCATCGCCGAGCAATCGGGCGTGCCCTCCTACAAGATTCGCCGCGGCGACATCCGGCCGGAGGATTTCTACAAGATCACCGACGCCGCCCGGGACATGCAGACGATCCCGTTCTACATCGACCAGACCGGCGGCATCTCGATCGCCCAGCTCGCCGCCCGAGCCCGGCGCCTGAAGCGCCAGAAGGGCCTGGACCTGCTGATCGTCGACTACCTGCAGCTGCTTTCCGGCTCCGGCAAGCGCAGCGACAACCGCGTGCAGGAGATGACCGAGATCACCACCGGCATGAAGGCGCTCGCCAAGGAGCTAGCGGTGCCGATCATCGGCCTGTCCCAGCTCTCCCGTCAGGTCGAGAACCGCGACGACAAGCGCCCGCAGCTCTCGGATCTGCGCGAATCCGGCTCGATCGAGCAGGACGCCGACGTGGTGATGTTCGTGTTCCGCGAGGAATACTACGTCAACAACAAGAAGCCGCGCGAGGGTACGGAGGAGTTCTTCGCCTGGGAGGCGGAGATGAACCGTGTCCACGGCAAGGCCGAGGTCATCCTCGGCAAGCAGCGTCACGGACCGACCGGCACGGTCGAACTGCAGTTCGACGCCAACATCACCCGGTTCTCGAACCTTGCGCAGAGCGAGCGGCTGCCCGAGCAGATGTGATAGATTGCGGCCGCCGGTGCGACCGGGCGGCGGCAAGGAGGCGGTCGTGACAGCTCCGAAGCGAGTGTCGCAGAGACTGAAGACGACGCGGTACGAGGACGACGTCCATGCCTGGGCCCAAGAGCAGGTGCATTTCCTGCAAGCCGGGGCCTGGGCGCGTCTCGACATCGAACACCTTGCCGACGAGATCGCGGACGTGGGTCGCAGCGAACGCCACGCACTGACAAGCGCCTTGAGCGTGATCCTGCTGCACCTTCTGAAGTGGGATCATCAGCCGACTCGACGGACACGCAGCTGGGTCACGTCGATCCGGACACAGCGCGTCGTCGTGGCCGAGCGTCTCGAAGACAGCCCCAGCCTGAAGTCCCGGATCGACGTGCTGGTCGCGCGGGCCTATCACCGTGCCTTGATCGAGGCCGCCGGCGAGACCGGGCTCGACGAGCAGACCTTCCCGCCGGCCTGCCCCTACGATGTCGAGACGATCATGACGCGCGAGATCCCCTGGCCGCCGAGCGACGGCCAGCCGCGGCCTCAACGCGGGTAGGATCACGCCCGGCCGCTCCGCGCCGCCGCGAACCATCGCCACACCCGGCCGTTGTGCGGAAGACGATTGTCCCGCCGCCGCAGGAGCGATGATGAGCGAGCCGACCCCTCCGAAGATGCCGTATTGGCACGTCTATACCGACGCGGAGGGGGTGAGCCGCCAGGAGCGTTTTTTCATCGCGCGTTTCAAGTTCGAGGGGATCAACCCCGAGACGGCGCCGCAATGGAACGACAAGATGGAGCCGGTGCCGTCGGTCGTGACCTTCACGGTCCTGCCGGTCGGCTGGGTCGGAGAATGGCATGAGAATCCGCGGCCGCAATGGATCGCGATCCTCTCCGGCCGCTGGTTCGTGGAGACCATGGATGGCCACCGGGTCGAGATGGGCCCGGGCGAGCTGATGATGGGTGAGGACCAGAACACCAGGGCGCGCGACGGCAGGAAGGGCCACCTCTCGGGCACTGTGGGCAACGAGCCCTGCACGATGATCGTCACGGGGCTCCAGGTGGAGCCCACCGTGAACCAGCCCGGCCGCTTCAAGTAGGGGCCGCGGCATGGACGGTTTCGAACTGACGCAGCCACGCTTCAAGGCGTATGCGCTGCCGAACGCGCCGCTAGAAAAACTCGCCGAAGGCTTCGGCTGGGCCGAAGGTCCGGTCTACTTCGGCGACCGCAACGAGCTGCTGTTCTCGGATCTGCCGAACAACAGGGTGATGCGCTGGACGGATGCGGGCGGCCTCAGCGTCTACCGCGCATCGAGCGACTTCGAGAACGGCCATGCCCGGGATCGCCAGGGGCGGCTCCTGTCCTGCTCGCATCGCGGCCGGCGCATCCACCGGACCGAGCTCGACGGCAGCATCACCAGCCTGGTCGAGCGCTACCAGGGCCGGCGGCTGAACTCGCCCAACGACATCGTCTGCAAGTCCGACGGCACGATCTGGTTCTCGGACCCGCCCTACGGCATCCAGACCGATTACGAGGGCGGCAAGCAAGAATCCGAGCTGCCCGCCGCGCTCTACCGGTTCAACCCGCGCGACGGCTCGCTGCGCGTCGTCGCGGACGACTTCCAGGGGCCGAACGGCCTGTGCTTCTCGCCTGACGAGCGAAAACTCTACGTGGTCGAGACCGGGCTGCAATTCGCCACGGATCCGCTCCAGAACATACGCGTGTTCGATGTGGCCGAGGATGGCCGTCTGTCCGGCGGGCGAGTGTTCTGCACGATCGCACCGGGCAATGCCGACGGGATCCGGTGCGACGAGCAGGGCAATCTCTGGTCGAGCGCCGGCGACGGCGTCCACTGCATCGATCCCGGCGGCGAGCTGGTCGGCAAGATCCTGGTGCCCTCGCCGGTGGCGAACCTCGCTTTCGGCGGCCGCAACAACAGCCGCCTGTTCCTGTGCGCCTCGCATGCGCTCTACGCCATCTACACCAACGTGCGCGGGGCGCGGCTGCTGTGAGCGGCGTTCGGGCCATCGCCGGATTCAGTCGCACCGTCGCGGACCTCGCGGTCACGGAGGACTTCTACTGCGACGCTCTCGGCTTCGAGCGGGTCGCCCCAGCTGAGCCGATGCTGGCTGCGCATGTCGAGGCGATGGGGCTCGCCGGGGTGAAGGCGCTGCAGCTGCGACTGCGGCTCGGCCGCCAGGCGGTGACGTTCGTCGCCGTCGAACCGGCCGGCGCCCCCTACCCGGCCGATCCCCTGGCGACCGATCCGTTCTTCCAGCACTTGGCCATTCCGGTTCGCGACATGGACGCCGCGATGGCCCGGCTCGCCCGGCTCAACCCGACCACGATCAGCCGAGGCGGTGCGCAGGTCCTGCCCGCATCAACGGGAGGAGTCACCGCCTACAAGTTTCGCGATCCGGACGGGCATCCGCTCGAGCTGATCTTCTTTCCCGATGGCCCGCCGGCCGAACGCTGGCGCGACGCGCCGGGCCTGTTCCTCGGGATCGACCATTCGGCGATCACCGTCGCCAATCTCGACGCGACCCTGTCGTTCCTCACCGGGCCCCTCGGCCTCACGGTGGCGCAGAAAGGCGTGAACCGGGGGCCCGAACAGGCCCGGCTCGACGGCATCGATGATCCAGAGGTCGATGTCATTGCGCTCGAGCCGCCGGTGCCGGCGACGCATGTCGAGCTGCTGCATTACCGGCGGCCGGCGCCCCGGCACGCGTCACGGACCGTGTTCGGGCCGGCCGATCGGGCCTCGACCCGTTTCGTCTTCGCGGTCGTGGATATGGTCAGCCTGCTGGCGGCACTGCGCCAGGGGGGCTTCGCGCTGGGCGCCTCCGCGGACGGCCGGGCTGCCTATTGCGCGGGCCCGGATGGGCACGGGTTCCTGTTCGTGAAGGCCTGATACCCGCAGGCGGATGCTGCGTGGAGCGCACTTGACGCGCCGCCCCTCCGGCGTCCAATCCGGCCGCCCCGGAGGTCAGACCGATGCCGCTCCTCGCCCTGCCCTTTCCGGCCATCGATCCGGTGGCGATCGCGATCGGGCCGATCACGATCAAATGGTACGCGCTGGCCTACATCGCCGGCCTGATCGGCGGTTGGTACTATGCGCGCCGCCTGGTCATGGCCGACAGCCTGTGGGGCGTGGTCAAGCGTCCGCAGGTGGTCGACATCGACGACCTGGTCGTCTGGGTGGCGCTCGGCGTCGTGCTGGGCGGGCGGATCGGCTACGTGCTGTTCTACAACCTGCCGATGTACATCGCCGACCCGATGGAGATCCTGGCGATCCGCAACGGCGGCATGTCGTTCCATGGGGGCTTCCTCGGGGCGATCCTGGCCTTCCTGCTGTTCGCTCGCGCCAAGAAGCTCAACGGCTACACGCTGCTCGACATCGGTGCGGTGGTCGTGCCGATCGGCCTGTTCTTCGGGCGAATCGCGAATTTCGTGAACGGCGAGCTCTGGGGGCGGGTCGCGCCGGACTTTCCCTACGCGATCGTGTTCCCCACTGGCGGGCCGCTGCCGCGCCATCCGAGCCAGCTGTACGAGGCCGTCACCGAAGGCCTGCTGCTGTTCATCGTCATGGCGCTGGCTGTCCGCCGGTTCGGGTTCCGCAAGCCGGGCCTGCTCGGCGGGATCTTCGTCCTCGGCTACGCGCTGGCCCGGACATTCTGCGAGTTCTTCCGCGAGCCGGATCGGCAGCTCGGTTTCCTGTTCGGCGACCATCTCGGGCCGATGGGCGGCGGTGTCACCATGGGCATGCTGCTTTGCGTGCCGATGATGATCGTCGGGCTGACCTACATCCTGCTTGCCGCAACCGGGCGGACCCGCCCACGCAATCCGGTGTCCGCTCCCGGTCAGGAGGCGCGTGAGGCGCCCGCCAAGGCGTGACGCCGCTCGGAGCCGAGATCGCGGCGCTGATCCGCCATGGCGGGCCGATCGGCATTGACCGCTACATGGCGCTGTGTCTCGGCCACCCGGTCCACGGCTATTACCGCACCCGTGATCCGCTCGGCGTGCGAGGCGATTTCACGACCGCACCCGAGATCAGCCAGATGTTCGGCGAGTTGCTGGGCGCCTGGTCGGGCTACGTTCACGGCCGGATGGGCCGGCCGGAGCCGCTGGTCCTGGTGGAACTCGGCCCCGGCCGGGGCACGCTGATGGCCGACGCCCTGCGGGCCCTCGGGATGGCGGCCGCGGGCGTCGGGGTGGCACCGCATCTCGTCGAGACCGGCCCAGTGCTACGGGCCGTCCAGGAGCGAACCCTCGCGGGGAAAGGCGTCACCTGGCACGCCGGAATCGAGACGCTGCCCGAGGGCCCGGCGATCATCCTGGCCAACGAGTTTTTCGATTGCCTGCCGGTCCGGCAGTTCGAGCGTCGCGCGACCGGCTGGCACGAGCGCCTGATCGGGCTCGGCCCAGAAGGCGATTTCATCTACGGCCTGGCCCCCGAGGCGACCCCGGGGATCGAGGCGGAGGGCCCGGAGGGCAGGCTGCTGAGCGTGCCGGGGGTGGGGCTGGCGCTGATGCGGCAACTCGCCCGCCGCCTGCGGGAATCAGGCGGCGCGCTGCTGGCGATCGATTACGGTCATAGCCGGCCGGGCTTCGGCGACACCCTTCAGGCCCTGTCCGGGCATCGCTTCACCGATCCGCTGGCGGCGCCCGGAGACGCGGATCTCACGCATCACGTCGATTTCGCCGCCCTGGCGAAGGCTGCCCAGGCCGAGGGCGCGACGGCTCATGGGCCGGTGGCGCAACGGGACTTTCTGCTCGCGCTGGGCTTGAATGCCCGCGCCGAGCGCCTGAAGTCCCGGGCCACCCCGGCTCAGGCCGCGGCGATCGATGCGGCCGTCGAGCGACTCACGGATGCGAGCCCGACGGGAATGGGCAATCTGTTCAAGGCCCTGGCCGTGACGGGCCCGGGTCTCGGGCCGCTACCCGGGTTTCCCGAAGCCTGAGGCTTCGAACCCGGACGGCAGCGTGGGACGTGGTCAGCCGAACGAACCGAAACCGGCGTCGGAGCCGGTCGGTGCCCGCGGGGTCGGCGGTGCCGGCGGGTTCGGGTCGGAGGGGTCGAGTTCGCCGAGCTCACGCACGACGGGGTGTTCGGATGCGCTCGGGTTCCGGTGCTCCGGAACCTCGGGGGCCTTGGTCTCGATCGGGGAGTCGTTCTCGGTCCGTCGTGACATTGCGATCCTTCTCGGAAGAATCCGGAACCCGGACTCATGCTGCAATGCAGCAAGAATCTGACGGTTCCACGACATCGTCAAGGGGCAGCCATTCCGCTATCGAGCGCGACACCAGGACCGCGAGGGAGCCGACCGTGACTGCAGGCATGTATATCGAGGCGCCGGAACTCTCGTCGCACGGGCGCGTGCGTCACGCCTTCTTCACCCGGGACGGCGGCGTGTCCGAGGGCATCTATGCCACGCTCAACGGCGGGCTCGGCTCCCGGGATGTCCCGGAGCGCGTCGCCGAGAACCGGACGCGTATGTGTGCGCAGCTCGGCCTGGCGCCGGACCGGCTCGTCAGCCTGTATCAGATCCATTCCGCCGAGGTGGTCACCGTCGAGGCACCGGTCCTGGCCGCGGATCGCCCGAAGGCCGACGCGATGGTGACGCGGGTGCCTGGTCTGGCCCTGGGTATCGCCACCGCCGATTGCGGGCCGATCCTGTTCGCGGATCCCGAGAACGGGGTTGTGGGCGCAGCCCATGCCGGCTGGAAGGGCGCGCTCACCGGGGTGATCGAGGCGACCGTCCGCGCCATGGAGTCGCTGGGCGCCCGGAGACGGAAAATCGTAGCCGTGCTCGGGCCGACGATCAGCCAGGCGTCCTATGAGGTCGGCCCGGACTTCGTCGCACGCTTCCGCACCGAGGCGCCCGGCATGGACCGGTTCCTCGGCCCGGGTACCCGCGAGGACCACGCGCAGTTCGATCTTCCGGGCTTCATCCTGGCCAGGCTCGACGAGGCGGAGATCGGCGAGGCTGCGATGCTGAACCTCTGCACCTATGCCGATCCGGAGCGCTTCTACAGCTATCGCCGGACCACCCACCGCGGCGAGCCCGATTACGGGCGCCTGATCTCGGCCATCGCGCTGACGCCCTGACCCTTTCGACATGGTCCGACGCAAGCGTGGCCGATGCCGTCCAGGGGGTGCGACACTTTGTCAAACCGAATCGGCGCAAAAAAGCGTGGCCATAAGCGAACCTTGACCATTCGGGCGCGTTTAGACGCTCGAGGTGCCGGGGAAAAACCGCGGATTGCCACAAGGGGCCGTGATGAGCGGTCGGCGATACCGCAACGCGTAAAGCAGCCCTGGAACCGCTGGAATGCAGCCAGATCCGCGTTCCGCTTCGGCCTCGAAGGCCGGGGCGGGGCCTTCCGTGAGGACCAGATGATGAAATCCCTGCTTCGCGCCACCACCGCCCTTGCGGGCGTCGCCCTCGCCGGCTCGGCCTTCGCCGCCGACCTGCCGCGCCGCGCCGCCCCGCCGCCCGTCTTCACCCCCGTCCCGGTGTTCACCTGGACCGGCGCCTATTTCGGTATCAACGCCGGCTACGCCTTCGACGCCAGCAGCCGCTCGAACAACTCCACCTTCGGCGTGCCCTTCCCCTACGCCGCCCCCGGCACCACCGCCACCTTCAGCAACCGCAGCCAGGACGGCTTCTCCGGCGGCGCG